>SKHV01000406.1 GCA_007116765.1 Prolixibacteraceae bacterium
GAAAAAAGACACTGAGAAAAAAGAAGTAAAACAAGAAAAAACTCAGAAACCAGCTCAGAAAGAAACACCTGAAACACCTAAAAAACAGAAGAAAGAAGAGGTTAAAGACAAGGAAGACGATCAAATTGAAACCAAAATACCAAAATATCAAAACGATGTGAAAGTTGTTGGTCGAATTGACCTAAATACGATTAACCAACTCACACGTCCACCCAAAAAGACAAAAAAACAACGCGAAGAAGAACGCAAAGCACGGAATAAAAAACCCGAAACTACCGACAAAACAGCTAAAACTGAAAACGGAGCTAAGGATCAGGCTGCAAGCGAAGCCTCAAAACGCCGCAAACGTAAGCGTATTAAAAAAGAACGTGTTGACGTAGCCAATACCGGTAATGCACCAAAACCACACGACAATGCAGCAGCTAACAAAACCAACCTGCGTAATAAGCGCAAGCGTCCTATAAAACACGAAGTATCTGACGTTGACGTTCAAAAACAAGTAAAAGACACCTTAGCACGCCTTACTAATAAATCGAAATCAAAAGGAGCTAAGTATCGTCGTGAAAAACGTGCAGCCGTTAGCGAAAAACTGGCTTCAGATGTTGCTCGCGAACAGGAAGGTCAAAAGCTGATTCGAGTTACGGAATTTGTATCGGTTAACGAGTTAGCCAATATGATGGACGTTAACGTGAATCAAATTATCTCATCGTGCATGAGCCTTGGATTGTTTGTGTCAATAAATCAGCGTCTCGATGCCGAAACACTAGCCGTTGTTGCCGATGAATTTGGTTATAAAGTTGAATTCATTAGCGCCGAAGTAATGGATGCTATTATTGAAGAGGCCGACACCGATGAACAACTACTGCCACGCCCGCCTATCGTTACAGTTATGGGGCACGTTGACCACGGAAAAACACTCTTGCTCGACTACATTCGTAACGCAAACGTTGTTGCAGGTGAGGCCGGAGGAATTACTCAGCACATAGGCGCATACAATGTTGAAATTAAAGGAGGAAGAAAAATAACTTTCCTCGACACTCCCGGTCACGAAGCTTTTACCGCTATGCGTGCCCGTGGTGCTCAGGTAACCGACATTGCAATTATCATTATTGCAGCCGACGACAGTGTTATGCCTCAAACCGTTGAAGCCATTAACCATGCCTCAGCCGCCGGAGTTCCTATTGTATTTGCAATAAATAAAATAGATTTACCCAACTCAAACCCCGAAGCTATTAAAGAAAAACTCGCACAAATGAATTATTTGGTCGAAGAGTGGGGTGGAAAATACCAATCGCAGGATGTTTCATCGAAAAGCGGTGCTGGGATTGAAGAGTTACTTGAAAAAGTATTACTCGAAGCCGAAATGCTTGATCTCAAGGCAAATCCAAACAAACGGGCAATCGGTTCAATTATTGAATCATCGCTTGACCGTGGACGAGGATTTGTATCGACTATTCTTGTAGAAAACGGAACACTTAGCGAAGGCGACATATTGCTTGCCGGACAGTACATGGGACACGTGAAAGCCATGTTCAATGAGCGTAATCACCGAATAAAAACAGTTGGACCGGCCGAACCCGCTTTGGTTCTCGGACTAAACGGTGCGCCTCAAGCTGGAGACAAATTCCACGTAATGGAAACCGAACGCGAAGCACGCCAAATTGCAAACAAACGCGAACAATTGCAACGCGAACAGGGCATGCGTACTCAGAAACACATTACGCTCGACGAAATTGGCCGCCGTATTGCAATTGGAAACTTCCAGGAGTTGAACGTGATAGTAAAAGGTGATGTTGACGGCTCAATTGAAGCACTGTCTGATTCACTCATTAAACTTTCAACCGAAGAAATTCAGGTGAACGTGAAACACAAAGCAGTGGGGCAAATCTCCGAATCGGACGTAATGCTTGCTTCAGCCTCCGATGCCATTATTATCGGCTTCCAGGTTCGTCCGTCGCTTGCTGCACGCAAACTGGCCGAACAGGAACAAATCGACATTAGGCTTTACTCCATCATATACGATGCAATTGAAGAGCTTAAATCGGCCATGGAAGGAATGCTTTCACCCGAAATTAAAGAAGAAATTGTAGGAACTGCCGAAATTCTCGAAGTATACAAAATTACTAAAGTAGGTACAGTAGCAGGCTGTCTTGTACGCGACGGAAAGATTATACGGAACAACAAAGTACGTTTGATTCGCGACGGCATTGTAATTTATACCGGCGATCTAGGCTCACTCAAACGCTTCAAAGAAGACGTAAAAGAAGTGAAAAACGGTTACGAATGCGGTATGAACATAGCCAATTATAACGACATAAAAGCCGGCGACTTTATCGAGTCGTTCACCACGGTTGAAGTGGCGAAAAAGCTTTAGAAAAAAATTCAATATTAGCACACACAGCACATGCACTGCCACTCAAAACTTGAGATGCGGTGCATGTGCTTTTTTATATCTCTCAAATTGGCATTCTTATACAATTTTGACTTAAATTCGCAACATGAGCATCAATATCAGTAAAGTACGAAACGATTTTCCTTTGCTTCAAAAAGAAGTTTACGAAAAACCTTATATCTATTTCGACAATGCGGCCACTACTTACCGTCCCTTACAGGTACTGGCAGCCGAAGAACAAATATACCGCGAATTTAACGGCAACCCTCACCGGGGCGCACATTACATGAGCAATCAAACCACCGTTCATGTTGAAGCCGTAAGGGATAAAGTGCAGCAACTTATCAATGCTCCTGCACGCGAAGAAATAATTTTCACCCGTGGTGCAACCGAAAGCATTAACCTTGTGGCTTATTCGTTTGGCGAAGCGTTCATTCACGAAGGCGATGAAATTATTGTAAGCGAAATGGAACATCATGCCAATATTGTACCCTGGCAAATGCTATGCGAACGAAAAAAAGCTAAATTGAAAGTACTACCGTTCGATAATTCGGGGAGACTAATGGTAGAAGAACTCGAAGGACTAATTAGCGACAAAACAAGAATTGTTGCTGTTACCATGGTTTCGAACGTAATGGGCGTGGTAAACCCGGTAAAACAAATTATCGAAACGGCTCACCAACACAACATACCGGTTTTGCTCGATGCCGCACAATGGGTACAACACCATAAAACCGATGTGCAAGAACTTGGTTGCGATTTTATGGTTTTCTCGGGGCACAAAATGTACGGCCCTACAGGCGTAGGTTGCCTGTACGGGAAAAGCAAGTGGCTCGAAAAAATGCCTCCCTTCCTCGGGGGTGGCGAAATGATCGATAAAGTAACTTTTGACAAAACAACATTCAATACCATACCTTACAAGTTTGAAGCCGGCACACCCAATTTCACCCAGATAATCGGGTTGGGCGCAGCTATCGACTACATTCACGAATTAGGTATTGAAAACATAGAAGTATACGAAAAAGAACTGCTCGATTACGCTTACTCGCAGCTACAAACAGTGCAAGGCATCCGCTTTTTTGGCGAAACCGAAAAGCAATCGGGTGTAATATCGTTCCTCGTGGGCAACATTCACCCTTACGACATGGGCATGTTCCTCGATAAAATGGGCATAGCCGTGCGTACCGGCCACCATTGCGCCGAACCGGTAATGGATCACTTTGCCATACATGGAACCATTCGCGCATCGTTCGCTTTTTACAATACCAATAACGAAATCGATACATTTATTCAAGCCGTAAAAAAAGTTTCGGCCATGCTTGCTTAGATTACTATACCTATTGATCAACAAACTCAACTCTCCCTGTATTTCGATAAATACAGAGACACCTATCCCTGAATTTCAGGTAATTCAAGGAGAGCTCTCCTTGAATTTTTGATAATTCAGGGAGTCACATCTGAATTTATACTATATTTGTAACATATTACTTCTTTGTTATGAATACATTAAACAGGCAGATTGAAAATAAAATTATAAATTCAATAAAACCAAACCATGTTATTGGTATTATTGGAGCCCGCAGGGTTGGCAAAACAACTCTTATAGAAAGAATAATCAGCAGTCTAAAGAGAAATAAAATTTTGCTAATTCAGGGTGATGATATTGACTCTGCTGAAATTTTATCGAGTCAGAGAAAAAGCTTGCTTGAACGTTTTGTGAAAGGCTACACACATCTTTTTATTGACGAGGCTCAAGAAATTCCAAATATTGGAGCATCTTTAAAACTCATGGTCGATACAATCCCCGGTTTATCCATTGTTATTACAGGATCATCTGCGTTTAACATTCGAAACAATACCGGAGCACCGCTAACCGGGCGAAGCACGTTTTTCAATTTACACTCACTTGCACAAATTGAGTTTAATGAAAATTTTATTGAAGCACGCAATAATCTCTCAACCCGTTTAATATATGGCAACTACCCGCAAGTTCATAATTCAATGAACGAAAACGAAAAACGAAAAATACTAGAAGGCATAAAAGACGGGTATCTTTTAAAAGACATTTTAATGCATGAAAATTTGAAAGACTCTATTTTCATATTAAATCTCCTAAGGCTTATCGCCTTTCAGATTGGCAATGAGGTTTCGTACAGCGAATTGGGCAGAGCCTTAAATGCCGATAATAAAACCGTAAAACGGTACCTCGATTTACTTGAAAAAATGTTTGTGCTTTTCTCTCTTAACGGGTTTAGTCGAAACCAACGAAAAGAATATACTAAATCGCCCCGGTATTACTTTTGGGACAATGGAATTAGGAATGTTATTGTGTCGAATTTCAACCCGATTAACCAGCGTGACGATATAGGAAAATTATGGGAGAACTATTGGATATCGGAACGCTTGAAATATATCGATTATTCCGAAACATATTGCAATAAGTTTTTCTGGCGAACCTATGATCAAAAAGAAGTTGACTATTTAGAAGTAACTGATAAACAAATAACCGGCTTCGAAATTAAATGGGGCGACGCTAAATCCCGTAATTTCAATCATTTCCTCAAATCATATCCTGAAGCAAAACTGCACCTAATCAACAAAGACAATTACCTCGATTTTCTCTGAAACTAAATAAATTTTAACCCAAGCGAATGCTTTTCAATTTTCATCTGTCATAAGAATACAAACTTTAAAAACAGATAAAAGATGAAACGTATCGTATTAATTTTATTCGCAAGTGGAGCATTCCTTTTAATGGCAACAACTGTAGCCAATGCTCAGCAAAAAGAAAACACAACAGAAAAAACAGTTCAGGTCAATCGTACGGGCTTTGTCGACAGTAACGGTGACGGTGTTTGCGACCACTAGGACGGTGTACGCCCCGGAAAAGGCCAGGGGCCAGGTAACTGCTTAGGCGAAGGCAGAGCCACCGGACAAGGCAAAGGCCAACGTCAAGGTTTACGCGACGGTAGCGGACAAGGTCAACGTAGACTTGACGGAACAGGCATGCGACGTGGAATGCGTTCAGGCTTACGCGATGGTTCAGGGCCAAACTGTGCACCGCAAAAAACCAATAAATAAATGTTGAATCAATGAAGCTGCCAAAAAAAAGCCTTTTTTAGACAGCTTCATTTTTAATTATTTATTCAGTAAATTTGGAATAGTTAAAAAACCTGCAGCCATTAAAATGAATCATCAAGCTGACGATAAAATCATTATTGAACAAATACTAAATGGCGACAAGCAGGCTTACACGCTGTTGGTTAAACGCTACCAACAAAAAGTATTTCGGCTTTGCATGGGGTTTATGCATAACCCCGACGATGCGGCCGACTTAACACAGGAAGTGTTCATTAAAGCGTATCAAAAACTATCGACTTATAAAGGCGATTCGAAATTTTCAACCTGGCTTTACCGTGTGAGTGTGAACATGGCAATAAACTCACAACGAAAACAAAAAATACGTGCTACCTTTAATTTTTATGATAATGGAAACGAAACTCAGCAAATAGCCGACACTAGATATGCCGATGAAAATATTAATGAGCTAGAGCAAAAGCAAATGGTGAAAAAAATACTGGATAGCTTACCGGCAAGCCAACGCAAGGCTATTGTATTGAGTCATTATGAAGAACTGAGCAACAAAGAGTTGGCCGAAGTAATGGGATTATCGGTAAAAGCAAGCGAAAGCCTTTTGTATAGGGCACGAAGCAATATGCAGAAAATGATAAAGAAGCAAAAATAAATCAAGCAAGAATGAAAAATTGCAAACATACCGAAGAATGTTTAATCGCTTTTGATGGGAAATCGACTATAGATAAGGAGACTATTGCCCATATTCAACAATGCGAATCGTGCAATACGCTATATGCAAACACCTTGTCTTTCCATGAAGCTATTCATAACGAAAAAAAAACGCAATCGCCTCCTTTTTTAGCCACAAGAGTAATGGCTGCTTTAGAAAAAGTAGAAAAACAGGGTATCATTCAATTCAACTTAAGAAGAGAGTTGCAGTTGGTATTTGTGGGAATAGCTTTAATATTGGGTATATTCAGTTCAGTGTTTTTCAATAAAGGCCATGAACCCGCAGAAAATACTCCGGTGTTGACAGATTATTTCTTCACCGAAAATACAGGAATTGAACAACAATGGTTAAATTTCGACAATTATGAAAATGAACAATAGATTATTCATTTATAGCCTTATGCTCGTAAGTGCCTTCATTATTGGATGGATGGGCTTTCAGCTTATACAAAAAAATAAGCCCCTTGAAACCAAAACTCAGCCCATTGGTCAAATGCCCGAGCGCCCCGGTGTCGGAGGCCAGAGAAGCTTCTCGCGCATTGCATCACATCTTGAGCTCGATTCGGAACAATGGATTGATTTTGTAACTCTCGAAGAAGAATACCGCCTTGCACTAAGCAACAAAAACAAACTGGCGTACGAAACCGAAGCGGAAATACTAATTGAATTATCTAAACCAAACCCAGACAAAACACTTTTGAAGAAACTTGCAGATGAAACAGGAATAATCAAAACCGAAACACGCCAACTCACCATTGATCATTTCTTGCAATTAAAAGCCCTATGCTCCCCTGCTCAGGCCGAAAAACTTTCTGAACTGTTCATTGAAATGGAGCGCGGACGTGGACATAGAGGACGCGGCTCAGCTAACGGTCAGCGACCGGGCATGCAACGCATGCGAAGAAATCAGAATATCGAAAACAATTAAAAGTAAACCGTGAAATGTAAAGTTCATTTTAATCCACTGCATTTCTTTCCGTTTTTTTCTGTCATTCTTCATTTTTCACAGAAAATTATAGACCTTTGTATCTTTAATTGAAACAATATGACAATAGAAAAAATACAGGAAGAAATAATTAGTGAGTTTTCGGTTTTCGACGACTGGATGGATAAATATGCACACCTTATTGAAATGGGTAACGAGCTAGCCCCTATTGACGAAAAACACAAAATCGACCAAAACATAATACGTGGCTGCCAGTCGCAGGTATGGATTAATGCCGAATACGACGATGGAAAAATCACCTTTCAAGGCGAAAGCGATGCCCTTATTGTAAAAGGAATGGTTGCCCTGATGCTACGTGTAGTGAACGGACAAAAACCTGAAGCCATAATAAATACCGATTTTCACTTTGTAGATGCAATCGGTTTGAAAGAACATCTCTCCCCAACCCGCTCAAACGGATTGCTGGCAATGATTAAACAAATAAAGCTATACGCTGTTGCCTATAGCAGAAGTAAGTAGTGAGTGCAGAGTAATGAGATATAAAAAATAACAAATGGCAAACGATTCAAGAATAGAACGAATAAAAGGCGAACTACACGAAGTATACGACCCCGAAATACCGGTTAACATATACGACTTGGGGCTTATTTACAGCATCGATATCGACGAAGAAAATAAAGCCACGATAGTAATGACTCTCACCGCTCCGGGTTGTCCGGTGGCCGACATGATTGTGCAGCAGGTTTACGATGCAGCCATGAATGTTGATGGGGTTGACGACTGTTTTGTGGATCTCACCTTCGACCCGCCATGGGATAAATCGATGATGAGCGAAGAAGCAAAACTCGAGTTAGGATTTTTCTAATTTCAAAAATATGAACCATGAAACGAACACTAATCATTGTAATTTCTTTGCTGATAGGGTTTATGAACATGGCACAGGAGAAACAAACCCGCAGAGAATTACGTAGAATTGAACAAGAACGCGTTGCACTACAAGTAGACTCAATACTGAAAAGTAACAATTACACATTTACCGCCCGTAGTGCAAACCCACTGGGATGGTCAACCATTCACATATCACCAAACTACACCCTATCTGTTGATTCAGGGCAATTAAACTGTCACCTCCCGTATTTTGGTCGTGCCTATAGGGCGAACCTGTCATCTTCGCAAGGAGGTATCATTCTCGATACAAAGCTCACAGACTACTCAATAATCAGTAAAAAAAAGGAAACGCAAATAAACTTCAAAGCTAGCGATACAAATGACTCCTATCGTTTCACGCTTAAAGTTTCCACCTCGGGCAATGCCACACTCACTATAAACAGCAATAACCGACAGGGAATAAGCTATAATGGAGTAATAAGCGGGAAGGGACGTTAGAAGTCAAAAAAACTATCTCCATTTTCAATCAAAAAAACCGATAATTCTTTTAAAGCAGAAAAACCACCCTCAGGTTAAAAAACTTATAGACATAAAACACCTACAATAAAATACATTGATTATATTTGCTTATAGATTCAGGATGTTAAACACCTTTATTTTTTGCTAACATTCAATTATTAAATTAACTTTTATGAAACACACTATTTTACTTTTATTCCTTTTTGTAGCCACCTTTGGTATTCAACCAGTTGTTGCCTCCTCCTATTCAATAGATGAGCCTGCAATTGACCACTTATTCGAAAATGCAACAGAAAGCAACTTACTATCGTTCAACTCTCTGGAAATGAATAGCTCAGTGTCGGGCTCAATGTCTTCATTAAGCTCCGAAAAAGATGCTGTGGTAGCCATAGTTCTTGACGTATTTTTTGGAGGTCTTGGAGTACACCGTTTTTACCTCGGAACCGAAACCCTTTCAGGTTTAGCCTACTTCCTCACCTGTGGTGGTATTTTTGGTATTGTTCCTCTTATCGACCTCGTAGTTTTAATCATTAATCATGAAGACATTAGTCCTTTCATTAATAATCCTTATTTCTTTATGTGGAAAGGACATTTTTAGAAAACAACAATAAGAAAGACAGTCTACACGATTGTCTTTCTTATTTATTACCTGCCAGCCTTTAATGAAACCGTCAACTTTAAAATACATCTTTTTACTGACAAGTATTTGCTTGCAACTTTCTCTGTTTGCACAGCATTCACGTTTCATTTCAATGCAACAACAAACCGAAATACTTGAGGGTAACAGAAAAAACACCAGCACAATCGATATTTATTTCGACAATCAGAAGCATACACTTACCCGACACTTTCATTCGCCTAAAGAACTTATTGCAAGCACAAATTCGTTTGGCGAAATAAAAACATACAACCCTGTCACTCACGAAGTGTCGTATCAGCATTTCCCGGGTTTATCGTCGAAAAGCAACCTTGTGTATTATTTCGTGAATAACATCACTCAACATTTGGGCCTGGCCGAACAAGGGTTCGCCCTTAACTCATCGTACTCCGAAGACCAACATTACATTACAATTTGGGATGCACCAGTAAGTGTGAATAATGTAGCATCGGTAAAAATGGCTCACCAACATGGACTGCCGGTTTATTCAGAATACAGAGACAACAATGAAAATGCACTCAAAAAAACATATTATACCAACTACCACCATTTGCCCGGATTTCGTTTTCCTGAAAGAATAATTGACATTACATACCAACCTTCAGGCGATTCAACAATAACCCGCACCACTTATATAAACATAGAAGTAAGCGAAAACCCACACAGCGATTTATTCAACTTTGAAATACCCGAGAATGCAACATCTGTTGAAATTGAATAAGAGAACATTCACCTTGTTTATGCTAACTATTGCCTTTTCTGCAACTCTAGCTCAGCCGGCAACTTTCATAGAAGACTTGCAACTATGCAACGAAATACAACACAACAGCAAGCATTTGAAAAGCAAACAAGCCTACATTTTCAAAGGCGAACCGGCTAGTTTTAAAACATTAAACCCCATGAGCCTTGCATTTGGAGGTTCGCTTTATTTATACCAAAATTACATCACTCAGCATTTCTCGGCCAGCTGCTTATACTCTCCCACTTGTTCACATTTCAGCAAAGATGCCGTGGGGCATTACGGTCTGATAAAAGGTGGACTGCTCACAGTTGACCGACTATCGCGCTGTAACCGCATTGCAGCCACCGATCTTAATCCCACGCTGATTCACCCTGTCACTCATTCGTTTCACGACCCAATTGACCGCTACAAATGAAAATAAGCCTGCTTCTTTCTATTGTTTTGTTTGCTATTGCTCAGAGTTATGCTCAAAATCGAAGCAATATTGAATTTATTGGCTACATGATAGATAGAGGCAACTTTGATGAAGCACTTTTTTTAATTGAAAAAGAATTCAACACTACTGCAAATTACCACAACGACTCGCTAAACTACTACAACGGATGGGCAAACTATTCCCTTCAAAAACTCGAAGAATCATCCCTGCGGCTCTTAAAAGTAAGGCAAGGCTCTGTCTTTTATTCTAAATCGCATTTTTTTGCCGGGTATAACCAGTCACACCTTGGAAACTACAAGCAGGCTAAATCAATTTTTAGCCAAATTCAAACCTCTAGTCCGACCGAGAAAGCCCTTCAGGAATTTCAACTTTCGGGAATATTCCTGTTGGAAGGCGACATACAACAAGCCAAAAAATACTTGCACAATACGAATTCTAGCATTCCTGTAATAAACAGACAAGTAATTACTCTTGAGCATCTCGCTCACGAAATTGAACAGCATAGGCCAAAAAAACCCTGGCTTGCCGGAGCCATGTCGGCAGTAATACCAGGCTCGGGTAAATTTTATGCAGGAAAAAAAGGTGAGGGAGTGGCAAATTTTTTGGGCACGGTTAGTTTTGGAGCCATAGCCTGGGAGAACTATCGTAAACTAGGATTAAAAAATGCCAAAACCATAATATTTGGCGGTATATTTGCAGCCACTTATGTTTCAAACATTTATGGTTCGGCAATGTCGGTTAAAATTCAAGAAACTGAATATCAAAATGCAATACACAATCAAATACTTTTTCAGCTGCATATTCCTTTGCGTAACTATTTCGAATAGTACAGCTGTAGGGTTTTCAAAAGCCGATAGCCTTTTTACTAACGGAAATTATTTTGAAGCATCGATTGAATACGAGCGTCAGATTTTTGAAGCACGTACCCTTAGCACAATACCGTATCTTCGATACAAAAAAGCACTATGCTACAAGCATGTGCGCGATTTTGAACGAGCAGTTTCAGAGCTGGAACAAGTATATTTTACTAATGCAAATGATACGCTTTACCCACTAACTGTTTACGAACATGCATTATGTCTTTATCTCGATGATCAGCCTCAAAAAGCTCTTTGGAAAATTGACGAGTATATGCACTTTGCACACGACTCTATCCATTACGCATACCTGTTACCATTAAAAATAATAAGTTTGAATGCCACAATGCAGTGGGAAAAAGCAAAAAGCGAATTCAACACTCTGATCAATATAATAAATAAAGAAAAAACAGAGTGTAGTGTAGCCGAACAAAAGATTGAAGAGCTTTATTCAAAGAAAAACCTTCCTCGTATTAAAGAGAGAAAGAAGGCCGAAAACTGGTCCCGATTTATTCCGGGTTCAGGACAAATGTATGCGGGAGCTGCAGGCGAAGGAGCATTGAATTTCTTAATACAAGCTTCTCTTTTAACATTAAGTGCACACCAGTTTCTAAACGGGTTTTATTTTACAGGCTACCTTGCCGGACTTGGATTTCTGAACAAAGTGTATCAAGGGGGCATTGTGCGTGCCGGAAACCTTGCACACACAAATACCCAGAAGCAGCTTTCGCAATTCAATTATGAGGCAACCCTTTTGCTCATGGACATTCAGAGGGAGCAAATCCATGCAGAATAACAACTGCGGCAAACAAACTACTCAACATGCTACATATGTGCACATTAAAGTGAATACGTTTTCATAATATTTTGCAAACAATAAAATATATTCTATTTTTAAACCCTAAAACCAACAATAACGCAAATAAAACAACACTATGCCTCCCTCGCTACACAAATCTCGAAATTTAAAGTCAGACATAATATCTGTCACAACTTCACCCTTTCAATCTTTCAAAATTCAATACAAAACAAGGGCGAATTGCAGGATAAATACAATTCAATAGAAACGCTTTCTCAGTCAAGAAGGATTGACCAAATGCGTGAGGAGTTTATACAAGTTGCATTACGTTCAGTAAACAATCAAACATTGTTTATTGTGAAATGGGAAAACAAAGATACGCTAAAGTATCATATTGAAGGCAATATGACATTTATATCAAAAAGCAGATGGGAAAAATTCATAACTGAGATCAGTAGCTTAGTTAAGTTGCATATTGTCGAAACAATGAGCGGGAATGAAGCAGACATCCATATATTTTTTGGTGAACTCAAGGAATATCCTGAAAAATACAAAATAAGCTACTGGAATGAGCTATTAGCAAATAACACATTCGACAATTGGTCAGATCAAAAATACAATAACAAATACCAGCTCATTTCAACAAGCTATTGCATCGATACTTCAAGAACCAATAGTACAGTACGCGGAATTTATAATATCAAAAGACTGTTCCTTAAATCCATGGGGCTGTTAGGAAGTATTGATTCAAAAGGAAGTCTCTTCGATTATAGTCCTAATGAGCCAGTCACCAGATTTTACCGGGAAGACAAAAGACTCATCAAGCTTTTCTACTCCGACTCCATCAAAGCTGGAATGAATCTAAGTGAAGTTAATAAAGCATTAGAAACATTAGATTTAGAGTCGCTTTACAAAGCGAAGCTATAAAACAGGAATGAAAATTCCATTTCAATCAGCGACGAGATAATGAACATAAAAAAACATTCAAGAAGCCCAAAAAAGTAAAAATTGATGACTTGTTGGATCTAAAAATCGGAACTGCAAAAGCAGAATTTGTATTTTAGAAACTAATACATTTAAAACAAGATATAAATGAAGTATTTTCTGATATTTTAAATAAGTTTATTGGTTTTAGTGATACAAAACGAATCCAAAAATACCACAAATGGGTAACAGCGTGGAATAAAAAAGATTCTGATATGCATCGGAATGAACCGCCAGCTATAAATAAAAAAAGCTGGTCAAAAACCAGCTTTTCCTTTTATAATCAACGTAGCGAGAGGCGGGCTTGAACCGCCGACCTCGTGATTATGAATACTGAAAATAGAGCTGAAAACACTGTATTTCTGCTTATTTAATGTTGCATTTGAGTCTAATTTGACACCGTATCTGACACCAAAATCTGACACCAATAATTTAAACAAGACTTATATCAATTTATAATAATATACTGGGACTTTTACCGAATTTGGTCATTACATTTCCAACACTTTAAGCTGCCGTGCTTTTATATTAGTAAACTAATCCTTTTCGGTTTGTTTGTGCAAAATTGAGGTTTATAATGCATGGGAAATAACCTCTACCTGATATCATCCACAACCTACTCTGAGAAAAATATCATCAACAGAATAAAATAAATTCTCTCCATTCTAAAACTTTTGCTCGGTAAGAATATATAAGTGAAAAAATAATTTAATTATATGTATAGTATTTACAGAGGTGGGATAAAGAAAATATATCCCGATAAAAGACCAATTTCAATCAGCGAATTGATACAACGGATTATTAACAATCCTCAAGCTGATACAATTAATAAAATAAGGCAGCTAAGAATAGAAGGTGATCAATCATATAAAGTCCTAAAAAAGAACTTAACCTACATCACTCCAAATTGCGTATTAAAAAAGAGGGATTTGAAGGACAAGAACAATTTCCTGTATTCATCTGGGTATGTTTTTCTGGATTTTGATAATATGGATGATGTACCAGCCTTTAAAAATGAATTTATAAAGCGATATGGGCACATTGTTTCAATGGTTTGTATTTCATCGAGTGCTGGTGGAATATCGGTACTGATTAAGGTCGATTTAGATTTAACCCCAGATAATTTCACATCTGCATGGGAACACTTAGTTAATGATGTATTTACTGATGTTGCAAGTTATATAGATAAAGGAACCAAGGATATGGGTAGAGCTATGTTCGTTTCGTATGACCCAGATGTGTTTTCTAATTTTGATAATCAAATCAGCCTTGAGCCAAGTGTTTTAAAGAATACTGAAACAAAATCTTTTAATGAAAAAGGTGCAAGTCAGTGTATAACATTAGAGAGCGACTTAAATACACTGAGTTGCACCTACCCCTACAGTTTACTTGAGTACACAGAAGTTCATGGACAAATAATTACTCAGACTCCAGTAGATGTAAGTAATCCAGTTATTGATTATAATCCAGTAGATTTTACAAGTGTTCGGTTTCCAAATAAGATAAAAGATGGAACTAAACACAGAGTCTATACATTACTGATACATTATCTGGTTCATTTGAATCCACAATTAAAACCTGATTATATCTATTCCTTCATTTACTATCTGAATAAAAGTAAAGCTGAACCCAGAATGGATAAAACAGAACTACAGAATCTATTTAAATTAGTTTACAACAAAACACAAGCAGTTGGTTATGTATTTGATGGGACTAAAATTAAAAGCTTTCACATCAATAGAGATGCTGGATTAGATAAAACAGATAAAATGATCCTAATGAATAAATGTAACGGTAAAAACAGGAGTAAAAAATCTATTGATAAGATATTGAATGCTAAATCTAAACTAATGTCACTGAATGAAATTATAACGCAGAAGAGAGTAGCTGAAATTAGCGGAGTTAGCCTAAGAACTGTGAAGAAGTATTATCATGTAGCAGAACCGATAGATATAATTAGTCTGACCAGTGACATTAATAAGCAGTACAAGTATGTTTCAACCGTAACTACAACCTTTAATACTGAATATACTTCTACCAATACTACTGATGTGGTTAGAAATGTAGTTACAGATGATAATGATTGGAAACAGTTGGATAGTTTATTTTAAAATATTTGTGGTGTAGATGTGCAGATTTATTAAACTTTTTGATTTGCAGATACTATATAACTTATTGTTAGTAATTTGAATTTGATTCTTTGAAGGGCTCCGAGTAATTGGGGCTCTTTTTTTATGTGGATATGTGCAGTTTTTTAAACTAATGGATTTTCTGCTCCTATAATATTAAAAAACAGATTTAAATATGGTAGAAGATAGAAGTTATTACAGGGTAGTAGAAATTGTAGAAAGGAAAAACACTAAACGTAAGCCGTTCATTGTACAAAAAGATTTCTCGGGAATTGATTTAGATAAATGTAAATGGGCTGCTGAAGATTATTATTTGAAGAGGTTGAATGGATCAAATATGGGTAAATATTTATCTCCGAATGTGAATCTTTATATGCAGGTGAATAAAAGATTTACTTACAGCATTGAGATGTACTACATGATTGATAGTCCGAAGGAATGTTTGATGATTCCAATAGAGCAAATTAATCTTTTAGATTAATCTGATATGCTGAGGGTGTGTCAATTTGGTGGTTGGGTTCAGATTATAGTGATACAAAATGGGGTTTGGGTTAATTTGAAGTTATTACGTTGGTTTTATGGGGGTGTGTGGAGGAATGAGTGTTTTGATACCCACTGCCAGAATTATTCCTGTTAGGGTACAGTCTAAAATAATATGATACCTAAATGAAAAAAGATAAAAATGAAATGGAATATTCTGGTATGGGTTGTTTAAATATCAAATAGCATAATAATTCGGTAATTAATATTAAAACCATTTATCATGAAAAATCTAATTGAAAACCTACCAGAAAGCATTAACATCACAGTTACCAAGCAAGATTTAATAGAATTTGCGGATTATTTACTTGCCCAAGTATCTTCCAATAAGGTTGAAGTTAAATCAGGAAAAGCAATTTTGAATATTGATGAGGTCGCTGAATTAATAAGTACAAGTAAAAGTACAATTTATGGATATACACATGAAGGTAAAATACCACACTACAAGCGGGGTAAACGGTTATTCTTCAAAGCGGAAGAAATAGAGGAATGGCTAACAGAAAATCGAGGCTATAATCAAAAAGAAATTGAAGAAAAAGCGAATCAATATATTATTAGGAATTCAAGAAAGTGGTAACGCCAGTTTATGAATTTTGAGTACATCTATGAATTATTTCTAATTTAACTCGAAATCTGATGTTACCATCTTTCCATTGTCCATCATCATAGCTCGAAAATACTGCGGCATCAAAAACACAGGAATATATATTCGCAATTGAAAAGAATAAATAATGTGTCAAAACTTATTTAGTTAGTATGCTTTGGCTGCAAGTATGATGGCAAGATAGTACATCAGATAATGGACGAATTGGGCATCGAATGTAAATTCAATTAGTTACCAATCGGCTTTCCCAAGTTTCTGCCTTTTTCGATGTAAAAATTTAAGGTGAAAATTGAGCTCTTTTTTCTGATATTGCGAAGAAAAAGGTTAGAAATAGACGGTATATTTATTCAAATATGTGCCGATTTGTGATGTATTCTCTGAAATTGGCCAGTTTTTCTTAGTTAAAAACCCTTATAGTTGATAGAGATAAAGGTTTTTCAGACTTATCCTAGTATGTTAATAGGATATTCTTATTGTGGTTCAAGTTATAAAAATTTGTATAATTAGTTGGAATAACTGCCGTTTTATTTTCCATCTCCACTATTATCCCATTTAGTCCCTCGCCAATTTGTGATTACACCTCCAGTTTTGCAGATTGGACAAATCCAATGTATTTCATCTTCTGCTTCAATATCCACAAAAGCTACTACTAATCCTTCACACCCATCTTCGATACAACGTATTGTAGGTTCAGCTTCATAATCCCCTGTGCTGGCATCATCAATTAATAAGGCAAGAAAATTAGCCAGTTCCCTAGCTTCTTTAGGCATGTCTTTTGGAATATTCCCATCAGCGTTTAGACAGTGTTGAAAATTGGTGATGTACATATTTGCTTTAATTAGTAGTTCGAAGTGAAAAGAATAATGGTAAAATTATAAAAAATTGGATAATCATAAAATATTTAAAAAAATCACAATTCATTTATAGCGATTCTGGGGAGCTTTTATTGGATTGGACTTGCCACACACCTATTTGAGTCGTATAATGGCTTAAATCGCACACAGAATGGCGGACATCGAGATTTAGTCCAATATTGCACTGTATATATCTAAAGGTGAGAGATTTTGTTTGGGGTTATTTAATTTTTAAATCCTCTCCCGATATTTTTTCATCCCAATTTATAACTTCGTTTAGTTAAATTCAATATCTTTAGGCTTTAACTTTTATTAAAGCTATGCTACTAAAAGAACTTCTTCAAGCTAAGGGATTAAAACAAAAATGGTTGGCCAATAAGATGGGTGTATCTGAGGTGACCGTATCAAGCTGGTGTTCAGGTAAAAGCGAACCCAAGAAAGAACACATCCAAAAGCTTAGTGAGCTGCTTGAAGTGCCAGTTAAAGCCATCGCAAATATTAAATGAAGAATCAATTAAAATATAGCCTTGCTTTTACTGCTGCATCGTTGCGTTTGAACGAAATGGTTATGGCAGCTATGGCAATCCTAGAACATAACATCACAGACTATCAGCTATTAACTGAGGAACATGTTGGTTTTAATACTGCTAAAGCTGAAACGTCCAGAAGAAGTTTTCGTGAAATCCGTAACCGCTTGATCCAGCTTACTCCCAACCAAATTGAAATGCTTGCTAACGGCAGCTTGATCCAACAAAAACAAATTGCGTTTTTGGCGGTATGCAAACATTATCAATTTATAAAAGACTTTGTAATTGAGGTGCTTTGGGATAAAACAATGGTTTTTAATTACCAGATCAACGAATCGGATTTCAATTCATTCATCAACAGAAAAATACCCCTTCAGCCCGAACTGGAAACATTTTCTGAATCGAC
>SKHV01000481.1 GCA_007116765.1 Prolixibacteraceae bacterium
GTCTCCGTTATGGGCTTCCCATTCTAAACCATAGGTTTTTCGGCATTTTTCAACTCCCAGAATGTGATCGAAGTGACCATGGGTATTGATCAGTTTAACCGGCTTTAGCGCATTGCTTTTGATGAAATTATCGAGTGTTTCAAACTCATTTTCAGCCAAACAGCCGGGATCAATAATTGCGCATTCATTGGTTTCGTCCCACAAAACCAGAGTGTTTTCCTGCACAGGGTTAAATACAAATGTGTGAATGTTCATTTTCTAATTCTTATCTTTTTCTATGCTGATTTTTTTTTTAATCGACTTATATTTATTGTGTACCTTTAAGCAAAGGAACAAAACTGAAGCGGCCGTGTTCATGCATTTCAAAATCATTTTCGCCGCTACGGGTAATTACAGTCATAATTTGACTGTCGCCCTGTGTCAGCGGAATTACCAGCCGACCACCAATTTTCAGTTGCTGCTTCAAATCATCGGGTACATAAGGTGCCCCGGCCGTAACCAAAATGCCGTCGAACGGGCCATAGGTAGGCAGGCCTTTGTATCCGTCGCCAAAGAAAAAGCGGGGGAAATATCCTATTTGTGGCAAAAGCTGTTGCACTTTTATGTACAGTTCCTGCTGGCGTTCTATGGTAAATACCTGTGCACCCATTTCGAGCAACACCGCAGCCTGATAGCCCGAACCGGTGCCAATTTCGAGAATTTTGTCTCCATTACCCGGGTTTAGCAGTTGCGTTTGAAAAGCCACGGTGAAGGGCTGCGAAATGGTTTGCCCGGCTCCAATAGGGAAAGCATTGTCTTTATAGGCAAATTTAATGAAGCTGCTTTCCATGAACAAATGCCGTGGTATTTTTCCAATAGCATCGAGGACCTGTGGCTTGCTTATTCCTTTCTGAATAAGTGTTTCCACCAAACGCTTACGCATTCCTTTGTGTTGTAAGGTGTCTTGTTCCATTTTCAAATTCTTTAAAATACCAAAAATAGCAGTTACTTTCATAAAAACTAAATTGAAAGCACTTTAAAACATTGTATAGAAAAAAGTAGTATATTAATGTTGTAAAAACAATTGAAATTTACGAATTTGTAAGCTATGATTCACTGTTTACTTATTGGCGACAACAAGCAAATTCAATACTACTCTAACCTTGTAGGGCAGATTGATTATTTTGACAAGCCCGAAATACTTACCCTTGAATCAGACACACTAATTGCAGCCATTGATTTTTCTATGTACGATGCCATATTACTTTTAATCCCGTTGAAAAATACCTTTGTGCTGCTTGCTGATGCCATACGGGCAAAAGCAAATCTGTTTTTTGTGGATCAGCCACACCTTTTGCTGCTCGAAATTCAGGCATTGAATAAACTGCATTACGAAGCTTCAAATTTAATGTATCCGTGTATAAGTGAATTGAAACATCCGTTGATTGAAGACTTTTTGCTTACGAGTGGAAAGCACCTGTTGTACCGCTACAATAAAAATATTCAGAGTAAAGCGCAAATGCGCAATACCCTGCTCAATGCCTTGAGTTTTATTACTGTACTTTGTCCCATGCAGGTGAAAAACATAGATATAAACACTCTCGATGCTCATGATGCCGGAAGCCCAGCATTAAAAATTAGGTTGAAATTGTACGATAGCTCAGTTGCCTATATAATTTTAACTTACACGGCAAGCCGCGATCACAACATTCTTATCGAATCAGTGAACGGAAATTTCACCTTTCACTTTAGCGAAAATTATCTCGAGAATACCCATGGATTCAGGTTTACGGCTTCTGAAATAAGTGACGCTGAACTCGATATGAAAACGCTAAGCGATTTTGCCCTTTGCATTATCCTCAATCAAAAACCACTGTCAAATTTCTTTCATTACTCCCTTGTGTTTAAACTTCTGAAAAACATTGAGAATATTTTGCCTCGCTACAGTTAAAAAATTAGTTTTGCACACAATTTTTCACAAAACAACTCGTTTTAGTGATTAGAATTATCAAACTGACCAATTATTAATCTGCATGAATAATCGAAAACAGGTAGCCAGATACATGTTATTTGATGTCCTGACGGCGGCTATTGCCTGGGCATTGTTTTATATTTTCAGGAAAGTTTATCTCGAAAGTGGAGTCTTTAGCTACACCAACTCCGTACAACTTGACACTAATTTTTGGATTGCGCTCTTTATTATTCCTGCTTTCTGGCTTTCGTTTTACTATACAACCGGTTTTTATCATAATATTTATCGCCGCTCACGCCTTATCGATTTGGGGCAAACTCTACTGACTTCAATACTGGGAGTAACCATCATCTTTTTTGTGCTTTTGCTCGACGACAATATTTCGACCTATAAAAACTATTATCATTCCTATTTTGCTCTGCTGGGACTTCATTTTCTGCTTACTTTTATTCCTCGTATTATTCTCACAACACGTACTATTCATAAAGTACATAAGCGTAAAATTGGTTTCAATACGCTCATTATTGGTAGTAACGAACAAGCTTTGCGCCTTTATAATGAGATGGTTTCAGGTGAGCGTACTTCAGGCAATATTTTTGTAGGTTTTGTGAGTATCGATAAGCGCAACGAATTGCTTCTTGAAGAACACCTGCCATTACTGGGTACTGTGAGTGATATCCCCAAAATTATTGATTCCAAGCAAATTGAAGAAATCATTATTGCAATTGAAACTTCGGAGCACGGAAAAATTAAAGATATTATTTCGACACTCGATTACCGCAGTGTAACTGTAAAAGCAATACCCGATATGTACGATATTTTGGCAGGAACAGTAAAAATGAGCACGATTTATACCAGCCCGCTGGTAAAAATATCGAACGGACTGATGCCTGCCTGGCAGGAAAACCTCAAACGACTAATCGATGTGGTGGGCTCTGTTTTTGCAATTATCTTGTTTTTACCGTTTTTCCCATTGGTATACATCGGAATTAAATCTTCGTCGAAGGGATCTGTAATATACTCTCAAAAGCGTGTAGGTCGCTTCGGCAAAGAGTTTGTAATTTACAAGTTCCGGAGTATGTATGCCGGAGCTGAGCCTAACGGACCCGAGCTTTCGTCGACCGACGACCCGCGTATTACCCGTTTCGGGCAGTTTATGCGTCGTACACACATCGACGAAATCCCTCAGTTTTTCAATGTAATTAGAGGAGACATGTCGCTTGTGGGGCCACGCCCCGAAAGGCGCTACTTTGTAGATGCCATCAGAAAAGAAGCTCCTCACTACAACCAGTTACAACGTTTAAGGCCCGGCATAACCTCTTGGGGACAAGTAAAATACGGATATGCCTCGAACCTGGAACAAATGCTCGAACGCTTTCCATACGACATACTCTACCTGAAAAATATATCCTTGTACCTCGATTTTAAAATTCTTATTTATACGCTGATTAATTGTTTCGGCGGGAAAGGAAAATAGCCTACTCTTTTTGCAGTGCTGCAGCTTCGGCAGCCATTTCTTCTTCAATCATTAACACAATTTGTTCCACTACAAAATGCCTGTGATAGGGATCGTATTCTTCCTTCAAATCGTTATTGAAAATGCGGGCTAACCCTTGCCAAAACAAAGCCGGCACTCCGCCTTTTAATTCTTTAATTATTGAGTACGACGAATTTCCGGTTTCGCGGTCAATAAGCAAAATCAGGTAGCGGCCTTCGCTTATGGTAAATCTTTTTAGTTGGTCTTCGTGTTTGGCAAACAGTTCTTTTTCTACGGCTCGCACATATTGTCTGCGCTCACGATCGCTGGTGGCGCTTTCAAACAGGGTGTTGTATTTTTCGAGTTCTTTGGCTGCGTCAACGGCAAAGGGATATACTTTACGCAAGCGTGAAACCAGACGGCTGTAACGGCGGTAATTTAACTTGCGTCCGCTATGAGGGTAAACATCAATGTCTTCCAGCTGAATAAAAATCATCGAGTCGTTGCGGCTTACCATACTGTCGTCTTTCACCGGAGTTTGAGGCTCCTGCGAAAATACAGTAAGTACACTCAAGGTGATAATAGCCATTACTGTGATTTTATTCAGCATAATAGCAGCTTTCTCTGCGGCTATGGTTTTCTTCAGCATAAATAATCTTCTTAATTCAATAGGTACATCAAGCAAAGACTGTGCAACTTTTGCATTTTCTCATATAAAATCCATATTTCTATCAATCAATTTTGTCTCTTTCTTAATAAATCAAAGCGAAAGTATGCTTCTGCCAAAAAAGATTTCATTAAATTTACGATATTAATACATGAAGCTATGCAAAACGTACACGTAAATTCCGAAATTGGCTTTCTCGAAGGAGTAATAATCCATACACCCGGGCAAGAGGTAGAAAAAATGACTCCCGGGAATGCCGAAAGAGCATTGTACAGCGATATACTCAATCTTTCGGTTGCCGCTGCCGAATACAGCCAGTTTAAGGCAGTACTGGATAAACAGTGCAAGACATACGAGGTGAAAGACCTGCTTACCGATATTCTCTCCGACCCCCTTATCAAAAATAAGCTACTTCGGAAAATATGCCAGTCGGAAGGTGTACCTGACTTACTTGATGCATTGTTATGTCTTGACAATCAAGAAACAGCTCGTCAGCTTATCGAAGGTGTTGAACTTACCCGCGATAACCTTTCGCGTTACCTAAGCGACGAGCGCTACAGCCTTAAGCCCCTGCATAACTTTTTGTTTACCCGCGATGCTTCTATGAGCATATTCAACAAGGTGCTTATCGGTAAAATGGCCAGTAACGTGCGCCACCGCGAAACGGTAATCATGGAATCAATTTTTGAACACCACCCCGATTTTAGGGTTGAAACCCTTAATGCGGCCAACGAAGTTTTGCCCGAGTTACTGGCACAGATAAAAATTGAAGGCGGCGATGTGCTTATAGCACGCCACGACGTGCTTGTTATCGGAACCGGAGTACGTACTTCCGCTAAAGGAATCGATTTCATTATTGAAACCCTTAAAGCCGGCAAGGGCGGCACACAGCACGTGATTGTGCAGGAATTGCCCGAAACTCCCGAGTCGTTTATTCATCTCGACATGGTGTTTACCCTGCTCGACAATGACAGTTGCATGGTGTATGAGCCGCTTATTATGAGGCACAATCGTTTCAGAACTATACATATTGTGATTGACAATGGGAAAGTGAAGTCCATAAGCACCGAAGAAAGCTTGCTCTCGGCATTGAAAAGCGTGGGCATGGATCTCAATCCTATTATGTGTGGGGGCGACGACAACTGGCATCAGGAGCGCGAACA
>SKHV01000128.1 GCA_007116765.1 Prolixibacteraceae bacterium
AGTTGGATAGAAGAATAAAGAACTTATTCTTCAAGTAAATCATAAACCTTAAGCGATTTGTATTCTATCAATAAATTATTGGTATAGGGTTTTAGATAGTCTTCATTTAGTTGAGATGTATCAATAACTACCATGTATTTTGCACCCGATTGGATTGATTTTGATATGGACGCAGAATCAGTGTTGCTCATGTGCCCACCAAAGTTCGACCAACCTTTCATATCGAGCAAATAAAGTGTTGCATTGGGTGTATAATCGCCAATTGAAACAATAGTATCTGTACGCTGAATGCCCTTCTCTTTAAGCAATGGTTTAAGTTCTTTTATCGGTTCGTAAAATGACCTGTACTGGTTGTTCCACCAATAATTGTAGCGCGAATACAATTCATCGCGACAGTGAAAAGCATTAAAAATAAGCAAAGCCGAAAATAATAGTTGAATTATTCGTACTTGCAATGTTTTATTGAATTTATCAATCAGAAGTTTTACCGAGATAGCCCAAACAAGCACAAAAAGTCCGTAGGTATTGGTCAAATAATAATCGTGCTCGGGCATGGCTTTGAACCATATCAGCAAAAACATTATCACACCAAACGGGAAAAGCACAACAAAAACTTTCTCTATTGCCTTGAGGCTTTTAAAATTGAAGAATATCCACCCCAACATGATAAAAGTCGCTATATGTAAGCTTCGGTGAAAATGCTGGGCATACCAAAAATCAAAAAACAAATCAACAATTACCCTGATTTCATTCATGTTTAAGTACCATATTGGATATATACCCACCAAATAAAGCCCTTCGTTGCCTTTATTATAAAATGAAACAAAAGCAACCCAGGCAGTTACCAAAACTACAACTATCAATAAAGGTAAAGCGTGTGCAATTTTTTTATAAAAAATAGCTTTCTCCCTCTTGTATTTTATTATTCCGCTTACTTCAGATAAATAAATAAAAACAATGATTACAAACGACATTAAAGCCGGAATTTTGATTAGGCCTCCAAGCAAATAAAACACAGCTGAAAGCCATAAAAGCCTTGTTTTCCCCGATTTATAAAACCAATAAAAAAACGACAAGCCAATTAATGCCAATGAGAAAGAGACGATATTCATCACAAAATTTAGGGAGTAATAGGCAATTACAGGCGAAGTAAACAACAACATTGGAATGCCAATGGCTAAAAAAGTGTTTTTGACATAATGCTTTAACACCCAAAACACTGTCGACAAACTTGCGGCGAAAATCAAGAATACAATAAAACGAAAAATCCACTCCTGCTGTCCGGTGATTTGCCATATTTGACCAATAAAATAAAACAGAATTGGAAAATCGGAAACTACCTCGCCATTACCTGCTCTTCCAATGTAATGAATTGTAGGATTAAGAAGCCCTCTGCCCTCTTGCATGTAGTTAAGCGTAAACGATAAACAATCGGTTTGTCTCCAAAAGTGAGCGCTTTGAGGCCCAAAAAACAAAATTTCATGAAAATTATAAAACCATGCAAATGCCAGTAATACAATAATAAACATAGCCCAATTTAAGCTGTTCGGAGTGTTAAAGTTGAATTTCATTTCGTTTATGATTTTATAGTTTCAAAAATATAATAATTTTGTAAACAAAAAATCATGCTTAAAGAAAAACGAATAATAGTAGTTTTACCTGCCTATAATGCTGCAAAAACGCTGGAGCAAACATATCGGGAAATTGATTTCGATATTGTTGATGAGGTGATTTTAGTAGATGATTGTAGTAAAGACAACACAATTGAAGTAGCCAAGAAGCTGGGTATTAAGCATATTGTTCATCACGAAAAAAATACCGGTTACGGAGGCAACCAAAAATCATGCTACAACAAAGCCATTGAGTTAAATGCCGATATAGTAATTATGGTACATCCCGATTATCAGTATACTCCGCTTTTAATTCCGTCAATGTGCCACTTGATTGAATCGGGGCTTTATCATGTAGTGTTGGGATCGAGAATCTTAGGGAAAGGTGCACTTAAAGGCGGAATGCCCTGGTATAAATACATTGCAAACAGACTCTTGACCATATTTCAAAACATTATGCTCAATGCAAAGCTTTCAGAATACCATACCGGATACCGGGCTTTTTCGCGAGAGGTTTTACAAACAATTAATTTTAACAATAACTCGAACAACTTTGTTTTCGACAATCAAATGCTTGCCCAGATATGGTTTGCCGGTTACGAAATTGCTGAAATAACCTGTCCGACCAAATATTTTACCGATGCTTCGAGTATAAATATTAAAAATAGCTCGATATACGGACTTGGGGTGCTAAAAACATCGGTTCAGTTCCGCTTGCAAAAATGGGGCTTATGCAAATTTAAAATTTTCAAAAAATAAGGTTTCAACAATAACAATCAGGCCATAAACTATATAACATGAGCTGTCCGTACTGCAATTCAACTCAATACTCCCTTCTTTACAATACTTATCCATTTAATAATACAGATTACAGTTTTGCAAAATGCAAGCAATGTGAATGCATATACCTTAGTCCTATACCCGATGTTGAAACATTAAACCTGGCATATTCATCGCAATATTACGGCGAGGGCGATTCAAAATTCATAAAACCGGTTGAAAAGGTTATTGGCTTGTTTCTGCGACAAAGAGCATCACTGGTGCATTCATTGTTAAAAGGCAAAGGGAGTGTTTTGGATATGGGCTGTGGTAACGGTAAATTTCTTAATCATGTTTCCCAAATGGGAGACTATAAAATTTCAGGAATAGAACGCCCGGGCAATTCAGCCAACAGGGCAAAATCAATTGATAATCTTACACTATACGAAGGCGAAATCGACCACATTGAAATCGATAATAAATTCGATGCCATTACCCTCTTTCATGTGTTTGAACATTTGCCAAACCCCTCAATAATCCTCGCTAAAATTGATGACTTATTAAAACCGGGCGGTTTTGTTGTAATTACGGTTCCGAATATTGGAAGCATACAGTCAGCAATGTTCAAGGGCTATTGGTTTCATCTCGATATTCCCAGACATTTGTTCTTTTTTCGTCCCAAGCGTTTTATAAAGCTAATGAATGAGCGGGCTTACAAATTAGTAGGTCAAAGTTCATTTTCATTGGAACATTCTATTTGGGGCTTCATTCAAAGTGTGTTAAATGTGGTTTTTCCATCACGCGATTTGTATTTTGAAATTTTAAAAGGGAACAAAGCGCTTTTGAAAAGAAATTTTCTTCTTTTCATTATACAATCAATCCTTATAATATTTTTATTGCCATTTGCTGTTATAGAGTATGTATTTTCAGGAATTATCGGCCGGGGAGTTCATAAACAATTCGTATTTAAAAAAGAAAAAGAATAGTATTGTTTGAAATAGCTTGCATCATCGCTTATATTTGTAGTATGAACAAAAAAGGATTTGCAAGCGACAATAATTCAGGTGTACACCCTCAAATTTTTGAGGCTATGGCCAAAGCAAACAAAGGACATGTAAAAGGCTATGGCGACGACCCCTATACCCGGGAAGCCATTTCTCTTTTCCAAAAACATTTCGGCGATGAAACCGATGTCTATTTCGTGTTTAACGGAACCGGTGCCAATGTACTTTCCATATCGGGTCTGACACAATCGTTCAATTCGATAATATGCCCGGCTACGGCACACATCGCGGTTGATGAGTGTGGCGCGCCCGAAAAATTCTCGGGCTGTAAATTAATTCCTGTGCAAACATCCAACGGAAAACTCACCCCGGAGCTAATAAAGCCACATTTGCACGGTTTCGATTTTGAACACCATGCCCAGCCTAAAATGATTTCCATTTCGCAGGTTACCGAACTGGGAACACTTTATACTGTTGATGAAATAAAAGCCATTGCCAACTTGGCACACTCTCACAACATGTACCTCCACCTCGACGGGGCTCGTATTGCAAATGCTGCCGTTACGCTCGACTTACCGTTTAAAGCTTTTACCCGCGATGCAGGGGTCGATGTAGTTTCGTTTGGTGGTACCAAAAACGGCATGCTCATGGGCGAAGCGGTTTTATTCTTCAACCCTGCACTTGCGACTAAGGTGAAATATTTCAGGAAACAATCGGGGCAATTGTTCTCGAAAATGCGATACGTAGGCGCACAGTTTACAGCCTATTTCGAAAACGATTTGTGGAAAAGCAGTGCTGCACATGCCAACAAAATGGCAAAAATACTTGCCCAAAAAGTGGAAACGTTGGGCGTAAAAATTACCCAGCCGGTTGAAGCAAACGGTGTTTTTGCCATAATCGACAATGAAATTCGAAACAAATTACAGGAAAAGTACTTTTTCTACCCCTGGGACGAAAACAACAACGAAGTGCGCTGGATGTGCTCTTTCGACACTACCGAAGAGGAAATAAACGATTTTTGCTCTTCGCTTGAAGAATTGCTCAATGGGTAGGTTTACCTTCCGATATTACCCTGAGCCCATTTCGCCCGAGCAGGTTGAAATGGAAAAGAAGATTTTTCGTTACAGTCTTTTTATTCCGTCCTTGTTTATTCTTGCAATGTGGCTGGTGAAAATTACCGAAATAGTGCTCGATATACGCTTTGTGCATTTTGGAATGCATCCGCGTAACCTCGACGGGCTTATAGGTATATTTGCATCGCCATTGATTCACGGCGACTGGAACCACCTGCTTGGTAACTCCTCGTCGTTTTTAATACTGTCCACTGCCCTATTCTTTTTCTACCGCAAAATGGCCATGCGTATATTTGTACTCAATTATTTGTTGGCAGGCATATTGCTTTGGCTCGGAGGGCGCGAAGTGTGGCACATTGGAGCCAGTGGGGTGATATACGGCCTTGCTTCATTCCTGCTTTTTTCAGGCATATTTCGTGGCGACAGGCGACTACTAACCATTTCGTTAATAGTTGTTTTCCTATACGGCAGCTTGTTTTGGGGGCTATTCCCCATAAAGGAAAATGTATCGTGGGACGGACATTTAATGGGTGCTGTTTCGGGTACGGTGCTGTCACTAATTTTCTACAAACACGGCCCGCCACGCCAAAAATTCGAATGGGAAGATGAACCCGATGAGGTTGAAGATGAGGATGAGGAAGATAGAAATACAACGGTAAGCCTTAGTTCTGATTTTTACGACAAAAAAATATAGTTGCAATTGAACCATAATTAGTCATTTCTTTGTTAAATAATTATTTCTACATGGTTTTTTACATCTTTTTGAATCTTTATGCTTTCAGAAAAAAATGTATTTTTAAC
>SKHV01000325.1 GCA_007116765.1 Prolixibacteraceae bacterium
ACATAATGCAAAAACAAAGATAATGAGGAAAAAACAAATACTATCCCTAATGGGGTAGTATGTTTTAACCCCACTTTTTTTTGCAACTTTTATTAAAACAGTCCTTAAGTTAACGGCTATGATGCCCGAACGGATGTTCTTTATCCGGTTTTTTAGATGAAAGTTTTACACCAACTATTACAATAATTGAACTCAGAGAATCAGACAATGTATGCCATGCATCGGCTATTATTGCTATTGAACCAGATACAATTCCAGCCCAAAGTTTTAATGCAAATAAACCTATATTTACCAGAATCGAAATAAATCCTTCGATATAACTTGCTTTATTTTTATCCATGATTTTACTTTTTAAATTGATTCATCATACTTTCTGTAAATAGAACTCCAAAATTTATTGTCATTTATCTGTTGCATAACTTCTATATTTATTTTAGTTTGATATATCTAACTATATGTTCAAATTTTTTTATTCTATTGATTTAATCGCTTTGTTCAGCAGAACTATTAAAATATCTCTCTCCGAATCAGTTAAATGTTTAGTCAAAAGCGCACCAAACTGTTTATGTACATCGGAATGAAGGTGGGCAGCCCTATCACCCTTATTCGTTAAATGCACATGTGCCGAGCGTCTATCGTTATCTGATTGTACCTTTACAATAAATTCGTGTTCTTCCAGTCTATCGAGCATTACAGAAGTTGATGCCTTGGTGGTTTTCAGTTTCTCTGTTAGTTCTGACAATGTTGGATTTTTCAAAGAATGTATCAGCTCAATACAATATAACTGTTTTGTTGTCAGATTTCTCAACTCAGTTTTTTGCATTGCTTGTTCTTCAAGCAATTCACTTTTACTAAGGATTATATTTATTAATTCTTCGATGCTATACACAGTTAACTTTTATGCAAAAGTACAAATATAGTTTGATATATCAAACTATATTTTTCTCATTATTTATGACTAAAGAGTAATTCATAACTCGTCTTACTTTGTAATTTATAATTCGTATCTCGAAATCACCATTTTTAATATTTCCGATGTGCCCTCGCCTATTTGCAACAGGCGTTGGTCGCGGTAGAAGCGTTCCACATGGTTTTCGCGCAACAGTCCGTAGCCGCCAAATATCTGTACGGCCTCGTCGGCCACTTCCTTGGCAATTTGCGAACAGTAAAGTTTCGACATGGCCGCTTGTTTCCCAAATGGCAGCCCGGCATCTTTCATGCGGCAGGCATTGTATAAAGTGTTGCGTGCCAGCTCAATTTTGGTAGCCATTTCGGCCAGTTTGAAGTAAATGCCCTGAAACTCCGACAACGACTTCCCAAACTGTTTGCGTTTTTTGGAGTATTCAAGTGCCATTTCGTATGCGCCCTGTGCCAACCCCAAGCCCATTGCGGCAATCGAAAGCCGACCGCCGTCGAGGGTCGAAAGCATGATTTTAAAACCCTGCCCACGTTCGCCCAAAATATTTTCTTCGGGCACACGGCAGTTTTCGAAAGTCATAATGGCATTATCGGCCGAGCGCCACATAAGTTTGTCTTTCATGGGAACGCTAATGTATCCCGGCGTGTCGCGTGGTGTAAGTATGGCCGTTAGTTCCTTTTTATTATCGTTGTTCCCGGTAATGGCCAGGTTGGTAATGCCCCATGCAATATCGGAAGCTGCATTGGTAATGAACATTTTAGAACCGTTGATTACCCATTCGCCATTCTCCAATTCGGCTGTGGTTTCAACGCCTTTGGCATCGGAGCCGGCATTTTTTTCGGTAAGGCCAAATGCCCACAGCTTTTCACCGGTGCAAAGTGACGGTATCCAATTTTTCTTTTGCTCTTCGGTACCATAGGTGTAAATGGGGGTTAAACCCAGCGAATTATGCGCAGCTATGGTTGCAGCCGGCGAACTATCGACCCGCGCCACTTCTTCTATAGCAATAATGTACGAGAGGTAATCGAGCCCCTGACCGCCCAGCTCGGTGGGCATGGTAATACCAAATAAACCGGCATCGCCCATTTTTTTTGTCAGTTCAACCGAAAATTCTTCTTTCCTGTCAAGCTCAACAGCTACTGGTTTTATCTCGCTTTCGGCAAATTGACGCACTTTCATGCGGTAATCAACATATTTTTTGTCTAATAACTCGTCCATAACTACAAATTCTCTAAGTACAACAATGGCATTTTATCGGTGACCTGCTCGCCCACCACTACGTTTATTTTTTTGATTTTGGCATCGCGAGGCGACAACACCCTGTTTTCCGATTTCATCGATTCGATTATCATTAACACATCACCCTTACGAATGGTTTGATTGCTTTTTACCCGAATATCAACAACACGCCCAAATAAATGCGAATTAATCACTTCGCTGCCGGGCATTTCATCGTCGTTTTCCTTGAAAAAATCGTCGGGGTAAAAATCCAACAAGCTGCTGTTTTGCAACTCAAACACCGCGCCATTAAGGCCAAGCAGCAATTTGGCATTTTGTGTTTTGAAAAATGAAATGCTTTTCGAAGTACCCTCGTTTTCAAAAAGCAATTTTCTCTTTTCAAGGTTAATTTCTTTTAAATAGAATGAATATTTTTTTTCCTTGAAATGGAAGTCAAGCATATTCTTTTTAATATTGAAACGAATAAAATAGCTTTGACCATTCAGCAGTATGTCGGTTGTGGCATACAAACGCCAAAAACCGCTACGCAGCCAAACCGAAGCTGTTTCCTTCGCAATCCCATACCATGCAAACAAAGCGGCAGCCAACAACCATTGATGGCCAGTAAGTTCGTTTTTCTGCTGAATTTGGAGAAGCAATGCATCAATATTGAGTTGGCAAAACTGTGTATTTAATTTGTTTTCGATGTACTCAGGAGTTTCCAATAAAGCAGTTAAGTACTGCAAGTTGGTTTCAGTCCCTAAAAAGGTAGTTTCATCCAAAGCCGAAATCAGTTTTTCACGGGCTTTTTCGCGGTTCTCGCCCCAAGCTATCAGCTTACAAAGTAGCGGGTCGTATTGCGCAGCCCCTCCCCGGAGGTCAATGGCCGTTTCAATCCTGATGTTCGTATCGCCCGGCATTTCAAAATGGAGCACCGGCTTGCCCGATGGGGCAAAACCGTTCAAAGGGTCTTCGGCATACACCCTCGCCTCAATGGCATGACCATTAATCCTTATTTCGTCCTGTGAAAACGAAAGCGGGTTACCGGCCGCAATGCTCAATTGCTCTTTTACAATATCGACTCCGGTGATGGCCTCTGTTACGGGATGTTCAACCTGAATGCGCGGGTTCATTTCGAGGAAGTAGAAATTCTCATCCCAATCAACCAAAAATTCAACCGTTCCGGCATTTTGGTAGCCCACTTCGCGACAAATTGCGAGTGCTGCCTCGTGTAACTTTTGCCTCAACTGCAATGAAATTGATGTCGCGGGTGCTTCTTCAATAATTTTCTGATGCTTACGCTGTAGGGTGCAATCGCGCTCGTGCAAATGAACAATATTCCCAAAAGCATCGCCCAAAATCTGTACCTCGATGTGCCGCGCATCTTCTATATAGTTTTCGATGTAAATTTCTTCACTGCCAAAGTAGTTTAATGCTGCACGGGCAGCTTCCCCGGCTTTTTGTTGAAGTTCTTCGGCATTGTACACTACCTGCATGCCCTTTCCCCCACCGCCGTTTGCAGCTTTAATCAAAAGCGGATAATGAAAAATACCATTCAGTTCAAAAGCCCCTGAAGCATCAACAACAAAACTTTCGAGCACGTTCACCCCGGCTTTTCGGGCAATGGTTTTGGCGGTAACCTTGTTGCCCATTTGCTGCAATACCTCCACCGAGGGGCCAATGAAAACCAGGCCGGCATCTTGACACGCTTGGGCAAACGCAGCATTTTCACTCAAAAAACCATAACCGGGATGAATGGCTTCGGCACCATTTTCGATGGCCAAAGCCACAATTTTTTCAACGTTAAGGTAGGTATCTTTCAATTCACCTTTTCCCAAAGAGCAGCCTTCATCGGCCTGTTCAACATGCGGTGCATTTTTCTCATCGTCGGAATAAAATGCCAGAGTTTCAATTTGAATGGCTTTAGCAGCCCTGATAATGCGCAAGGCAATTTCGCCCCGGTTGGCAATGGCTATTTTTCTGAACTTCTTATTCATTTTCAATGGTTTTGCCATTTGGGTTTTCGCTTTTCCAAAAAAGCCGAAAAACCTTCACGTGCTTCATCGGTAATTCTTACTTCGGCTAATATTCGAGCTAACTGGTTCTTCGTTTTCTCCGCTTTTTGTGGATTGCACAAGTTATTGATTAAGCGCTTTGACCCTTCAATCGACCTGGGGCCTCCATTTAGGATTGCACCGATAGTTTTTTCCAAATAAGTATCCAGTTCGCCCATGGTTTCGAAACTTTGATTAAGCAAACCAATTTGGGCTGCTTCGGCACCATCGAACTTACGGGCGGTAAAAACCAATTCTTTATAAACGTGTGGCTGCAAGCGTTCAAGCATGTATGGCGAAATGGTAGCAGCAACCAGTCCCAAACGGGTTTCACTCAACGAGAAACGCGCTGAGTTTAGCCCGTAAGCCAAATCGCAGGCTGCCACCAAACCGTTGCCGCCACCAAACACATTTCCGTGCACAGCGGCAATGGTCACTTTTGTAGAATGCTTGATAGTTGCAAAAAACTCACTCAAAAGTTCTGCTTCTTCGAGGTTTTCCTTTTCGCTCAGTTTGGCCGACTTTTTCATCCAGGCCAGGTCGGCACCCGCACAAAACGACGGGCCATTACCCCGAAGAACAATCACGCGAATGGAGTCGTCGTTTTCGGCTTTGCGGAAATAACGTATCACCTTGCGCATAAGCGATGGATTGAGGGCGTTATGCACCGCGGGGCGATTGAAAACAATTCCCCCCAATCCCCCCGAAGGGGGGATATAGATTACTGCGTTATTGTTATTATCATCCATTTATTTATTTTTTGTACCCTTACATGTGTTGGTTATTGGTTGTTCAATATTAGTTATTTTAATCATTGTTGTCAGGTCAAAATTTGAAATCTCCAATCATTCAAAATGAGTTTGGGACAAAGCATTGATTATAAAGGCGGGCTAAAGCCCTGAACTTTGATTGCTCGTGTATAACCCCAGGCTTAACAGACTGTGTGAAAACGCATGTTGATAAAACCTTGAAATAGTTAATAAATAGATGATAAATATATTAATTATTTGCATGTAAAAGTTTAAATTCAACCTGTATTCAAACTGTTTTACAGA
>SKHV01000381.1 GCA_007116765.1 Prolixibacteraceae bacterium
ATTCTTTGCAATTCGCAATATGCTCAAATTCTAGGCCATGAAAAAGATGAGCTGCTGTTCAAGAAAATTGATTTACTAATAAACTCCGACAACTTAACAAATATAATAACAAAGCTATCGGAATTATATGCAGGAGTAACACCCCACTTCCAATTAAGTACAAAAATGCTGCATCAACAAAAGCAGATATGGGTCTACATGTCAGTTGCAGCATTTACCGATCAATACAATAACGTAAACTATGCTATTCAAACCATCGAAAATGTTACCCAAACTAAAGAAAACCAAAATCACAAACTCGTACTAGAGCAATATAAAACACTCAATAAAATAGGAAGCACGTATGCTACATTATTTGATTCTTATCTAAAATCAAACTACATTAATGCATACAGATTAATTACAGCTACCGAGAAAGCGCAAAACACAATCTATTCCGAGAAAATAATTAAAGCTACAGCATTAGCCCATAATCTCAATAACCAATTAATTGCATTTTCATATAAAAATGAAAAAATAAAAACATATTTTGATGTTGTTCAGATAGTAAATACGGTTGTCGAAAATCTCAATTGCTACACCGATGTGAATACTACAGTGCACTCCGAAAATAATATTGAACAAATTTTTGCCGATCCTCAGCTCATAAAAACAGCTCTCGAAAATATAATTTCAAATGCTTACGAAGCTATACCCAACGAGGGTGAAATAAAAATTAAAATCGACTCGGTGTTTTTCGACAACGAACAAACTCTCATTGACAATGAGATTAAAAAAGGGAAATTTGTACGTATTCAAATTTCGGATACCGGTATCGGCATGAACTCTACAAATATTGAAAATTCGCACAACCCGTTTTTTACCACTAAACTGAATGAGCATAAATACGGAATGGGCTTAACGGTAGCTCGCAAAATAATTAAAGAGCATGGTGGATACATAAAAATCGAAAGCAAAAGAAATTCGGGCACGAATGTATACTTGTACATACCCGTAGTTGATATAGAAAACGGATCTGAACTCCCGAAACCAAATGAAATTTTGACAGACAAGGGTATTGTCAATATAATTATGATTGAAGACGAACAAATTGTGAGAGAAATTAGTGCTGCATTGCTTAAAAAAATGGGATTCAATGTGTATAGTTTTTCTTCTCCAAACGAGGCAATTGGCTTTTACAAAGAAAACAATAGCCTTATCGATTTTCTAATAATAGACAACACTTTACCTAACACCGACTTAAACATAATTAATGAACAACTACACAAAATAAAAACTGACACTAAAATTATTCAATTAAATACAGCATCGAACATAAATGAGAAACCTAAAGAATCAACAAATAAAGTGATTTTACACAAGCCAATAAGTATTGAAAAATTAGCAGTCGCCATTTCCGATTTACTCAACAAAGAATAAGCCTTATCTTTGCGGCCAATGACAACAATTATATTAGTTATATACCTGCTTTTTTTGGTATTTATTGCCATTAGCAGTTTCAATAAAATCGATAATCACACCGACTTTTACATTGCCCGCAAAAAAGGCACATACAAATCGGTTACCGGAAGTTTAGTGGCTACTATTCTTGGAGGTTCTGCTATTATTGGTGCAATAGATGCCGGAAGCACAATGGGAGGAGCTACTTCGTGGTTTATGCTATGTGCTGCTACAGGGCTTATTATGTTGCTCCCTTTTTTAAAAAAAATAAGCAAACTTGGCCGCTTTACTTTACCCGAATTAATTGAGGATTTACACGGTAAAAGAGCAAAAACATATGCCTCGTACATAATACCACTTGCATGGCTGGGTATTGTAGCTGCACAAATTATTGCATCGGCTCGTATTTTACAAAGCTTTACAGAAATGCCTTATGAAATTGGTGTAATTGTTACCGCTATCGTATTCACATTCTACACCATTGCCGGAGGGCAAATTTCTATACTTCGCACCGATTCACTTCAGTCAATCCTAATAGTAGCGGGTATAGCAGCAATAGCTTTCTTCACACACAAAAGTGGAGCTTATATCTCGCCCGAAATAGCAAAACTCACCTTTCCGTTTAACAATAGTTTTAGCCCGATAGATCTTTTTATTCTTGTAATAACTTACGCCACGACCTTCACCGTTGGCCCCGACATATACTCACGGATTTTTTGTGCTAAAGACCATAAAACGGCTAGAAAATCAGTTCTATCCACGGCATTAATACTAATTCCAGTGGCTTTCATCGTAGGTTATCTCAGTATAAAAGGTGCCGGACTAAACACTCCCGAAACCCATAGCGCTACAATTATAGACCTGGCTTTATCGGTTTTACCACAATGGCTTACACCATTAATAGTCATTGCCTTGTTAAGCGCTGTGCTTTCCTCAGCCGACACCTCAATGCTTAATTCGGCAATAATTGTAACCGACTTAATTGAAAAGAATGGTTTTGGTAAAAGCAGCTTGAAAAAAACACGCATTGTGGTGCTTATAATTGGAGGCCTAAGTTTGATTATTGCCTTACACTTCACGTCAATTATTGGTATGCTACTCATTGCACTGGCTGTATATTCAGGAGCATTCACGCTGCCTGTAATTACAGGACTTAACGGCATAAAAATAAAATCCATATATGTTTCTGTAGCAATTATAACTGGTGGAAGTATTGCCCTGGCAGGTAAACTTTGGGCTGAATATGGTCATAGTTTCACAGGAAATATGATAATAATAGCATCGTTTATCGTGAACGGAATAATATTGTCTGTTGGCAAGCAAAAAAATGAAGTATAATAATAAGTAGAAGCAATTTACCTAAACGATAAAAAATAGAAAAAGCCCTGTCAGAAGACAGAGCTAATTCATTCCCTCTTAAACTAAAACACCACCAAAAAAAATATTATCTAAAAATCTTTAAGTCTTAATTCTGATACAAAGAGAATAAAAAAAATACTATTCTCCAAATTTTTTTATGGTATTCGTCAATGTAAACCTGATGATTATCATATAAAAATGAGTTTTTATCAAACTTTAACATTTTCTCTTGATATTCACACTTGTTTCACTAAAGAATTAAACATTTCACCAAATAAATTTCATTTTTATGTGAAATCTAAAAATGATATCCGTTTATGCAGAATTGATTTATAAATCAAAATAGTCTACTGTACTGTAGCTATAAAATAGAAAAAGCCCTGTCAAGCGACAGAGCTAATTCATTCCCCTCTTAAACTAAAACACCACCAAAAAAAATATTATCTAAAAATCTTTAAGTCTTAATTCTGGTACAAATATAAAAATTTTCTTGATACGCTCCAAATGTTTTTTGTTATTCATCAACAAAAAAGTGACGTTCATCACACAAAAACGTGTTTTCATCAAATTTTAACACTTTTGCTTGTATATTTTAACAACTATATAACATTTTCCGACTATCATTCTATTCTTTTAACCATTTATCCAGCCAATCATAAAATGTACGGTGCCACAATAAGGCATTTTGTGGTTTAAGCACCCAGTGGTTTTCATCGTGAAAATGCAGGTATTGTGCAGGTATGCCCTGCATTATTGCTGTATTGTAGGCAGCCATACCCTGCGTATAAGGTATGCGGTAATCATTCTCGCCATGTATAACAAGTATTGGAGTATCCCATTTCTCAACATACAAATGCGGCGAAAAAGAATAAGATCGCTGAGCTACTTTATTGGTTTTATCCCAAAACGGTCCGCCTAAGTCCCAATCAACAAAGAACATCTCTTCGGTAGTAGCATACATTTGTTCAAAATTAAAAATGCCACAATGCGAAATAAATGCGCTGAAACGTTTTTCGTGGTGCCCGGCCAAATAGAATACCGAGAATCCTCCATAACTGGCACCAATTGCGCCCAGCCGGGTTTCATCTACATAAGGTTCAGCAGCTAAATTGTCGATGGCCGAAAGGTAGTCTTTCATGTTCTGCCCACCGTAGTCGGTGCTTATTTGCTCAAGCCATTCCATACCAAAACCTGGCAAGCCCCTGCGGTTGGGAGCCACAATGATATAATCGTTGGCAGCCATCAATTGGAAATTCCATCGGTACGACCAAAACTGGCTAACCGTTCCCTGCGGCCCACCCTGGCAATACAACAGTGCCGGGTATTTTTTAGCCGGGTCGAAATCAGGGGGAAGTATTACCCACACCAGCATGTCTTTGTTGTCGGTGGTTTTTACCCAACGTTTTTCAACTTTTCCAAGGTTCAACTGCTCAAACCAGGCTTTATTTATTTCGGTAATACCTGTATCGGTGCCGCTTTGAGGATCGAGAACAAAAAGCTCATCGGGGTACGACATGGAATGCTTGCGAGCCACCAGCTTTTCGCCTGCCCACTGTATCGATTTATAATTATGCACGCCTTGTGTAATCCTGTCTATTTCCGAAGATGCCACATCGATACGGAAAACTTCGTCGGTAGCCTGTATGTCGCTTATAAAATAAATGAATTTGCCATCGGCCGACCAGGTGATGTTGGCTGCACTCTCTTCAAAATCGACAAAAAGATTACGGCGTTCGCCGGTTTCGACGCTGGCCACCATGAGCCTGCCCTGATCCGATTCGTAGCCATCGCGCTCCATGCTTTGCCAGGCTAGCATAGTACCATCGGGCGAGAACACTGGGTATTTATCGTAACCGGCAATTCCTTCTGTAAAATTGATGGTCTTTCCGCTATCAAGATAATAGAACCATATTTCGGAATTGGTTGAGAATGCATATTCTTTTCCGCTCTTTTTCTTACACACATAGGTCAAAATGTTTCCATCAGGACTCCATACCACATCACTCATGCCACCAAAAGGTGTAGTGGGAGTATCGAAGGGCTCCCCTTCCATGATATCGACAGCATCGTAAATGCCGCTTTCGCTATAATCGGTCACAAAAAGGTGGTTGTAAGAGTAATCGTGCCAGCTGTCCCAGTGGCGGTACATCAAATCGGTTTCGAGACGGGCATTGGCTTTGGGCAGGTCGGGGTGCAAATCGTTCACCGTTTGGTCAAGTTTCACGCGCTTCACAAAAACAATTTTTGTTCCACAGGGCGAGTATTTATATCCCGAAATACCTATGTCGAAAAAGCTGATTTGCTTACGTTCTGAACCATCGGGGTTCATTTCCCAAAGCTGTGCCGAACCCGACTCGCTGCTGATAAAGCCTATTTTTTCACCATCGGGGCGCCACGTGGCAGACCCCTCGTTTACCTGAGTGTGGCTTATACGGTTTGTGGTTCCGTCAGCTAAATCGTGTACATAAAGGTCGCGGTAGCTTTTGTCTTCTTCGATACTAAAATAAGTAACTCCATAAAGCACTTTTGATTGATCGGGCGAAACAGTTTCACCACTTAAGCGCCCCAGTTTCCATAGTATTTCGGGTGTAAACCTGTCCGATCCAAGCTCCGGTACTTCGGGCGTAAAACCTGTTTGTTGGGAACTTTCCTGATTACATGATAGCAGCATAATTGATAATAAGATTATTAAAATAGCGTAAACTTTTCTCATTGAAATTGATTTTCGGGTTAATAAATTGTTGTGATAAAATTCGCATAAGCAAATATACAAAAGTTTTGAAGGACAAGTCTCCTTACCTTAGGCATCCCTTTCTTTCGCGGGCATCACCGGAACTCTCGTGTTCAATAAGTATTCTGGCATCGACGGCAACAATTTTATCACCACGTGCCATGAGCGGATTAATATCAATCTCTTTTATTTCGGTGGCAAAACGCAGCATAGCCGAGAGTTTCACCAGCATGTCGGCATATACGGTTTTCTTAACCGGTTCGTTCCCCCTAAAGCCATCGAGGATTTTACGTGCCCGCAGGTTTTTAATCATCGACATGGCCTCGTGATGACTAAGTGGTGCCAGACCTGATGTAACATCCTTCAAAACTTCAACAAAAATACCGCCCAGCCCGCAAAGCACAATATGCCCGAATGGCGGCTCGTATTTTGCCCCGATGAAAAGTTCAGTGCCCTGAAGCATTTCACCCATCAGCACAGCTGTGGTTTTTTCTATTTTCATCATACGCCCGAATTCTTTCAAAACGGTCTCTTCCGATTTGATATTCAGGCTCACCCCGTTTACATCGGTTTTATGCACCGGCCCTACTACCTTCATTACAAGTGGAGAACCAATTTCACGGGCAGCATTCAAGGCTTCTTCTTCTGTGCTTACCAAAAACTCCTTGGCGCGGGGAATACCGACCAAATCGAGTATTTCCCAAATAATTTCGGGTGGCTGAAAACCGTTTTCTGCACGGCCAATAATTTCCCGGATTTTATTTACATCTACCTCTTTTAATTGCTCCGAAACATCCGAAGGTTGCGGAGTTTGGTACACTTTGGTAAGCGCTTTGCCCAATAAAACTTCATCGGGAAAATTCACATTGCCATGCGAAATAAAATAAGCCACATCTTCTTGTACATTCACCACCGAGGGCAAAATGGGATAAATTGGTTTGCGGCAGGTTTTCATTTTTGCATCGAGCGTTTTGTATACTTCGCGCACGGGAAATAAACCCGGGCTCCCGTATATTACCGCCATGGCATCGATATTGTTGAAATCGTTTTCGCAGGCATCGATAATTGCCTCGAGGTGCTGTGCATTGCCCGTGGCCAGGAAATCAATGGGATTTTCAACCGAAGAGCCCGGATGCAAAAGTTCTTTCAGTCGTTCTTTTGCAGGTGAGTCGGGTATTGGCGGAATGTGCAAACCTCCATCTTCAAGGGCATCGGTGAGCATAACCGCCGGCCCTCCGGCGTGGGTGATGATAGCAATGTTTCGTCCTTGCAACCTTTCGTTGCTAAAAATACAAGCTACGGTTGTTAGCTCTTCGCGACCGTAACATCGTACAATGCCTGCTTTCCGAAACAGTGCCTCAACTGCCTGATCGGAACTGGCCAGGGCACCCGTGTGCGATGCAGCTGCCCGGCTGCCCGCTTCCGACGATCCGGCCTTGATGGCCGCAATGCGACAACCTTTGCGAATGAGCGATTTGGCATGAAAAAGTAAGCGGTCGGGGTTTTTTATGTCTTCGATATACAGCAGCTTTATTTTCGACGACTCAGCCGCATCGAATGTTTCGTCCATATAGGCCAATATGTCTTCAATGCCGTGTTGAGCCGAATTGCCCACCGAAATAACGGAATGAAATTGCAGACCTTTGGGAATGGCCGATTCCATAATGAACACGGCCGTTGCCCCCGAACCTGAAATAAAATCGACCCCTTGCTGACTCAAAGGGGGCACTGGCGTTGTAAAAACACTGGCATGCAATGGAGCGAGCACACCAATACAATTGGGGCCAATTAAGCAAGATTTGTTTTGGTTGGCAATGTCAACCAATTCATTTTCAAGTTTTGCACCTTTATCGCCTATTTCGCTAAAGCCTGCCGAAATTACGATAAAAGCTTTTACGCCTTTATCCTCAGCCAAAAGGCGCATTGCTGCGGGGCACATAGCTGCAGGAATGGCTAAAATTGCCAAATCGGCACCCGGTATATCAGATAAATTATTGTGAGCCGGAATACCCTGTATTTCCTTTTCGCCCGGGTTCACAACCATTAAGCTACCCTCGAAATTGTTATCGAGCAGGTTTTTTACTATTTTTCCACCCGGTTTATCAGTTTTATTCGATGCCCCTACAACTACTATGCTGGTGGGATAAAAAAGCTGGTCGTTAATCATGGTTTTCAATTTTTTGTGAAGTTATGAAAAGCTGCTACATTACCCGATGATATTTTTCAGGCATTAATAAGAATGAAAACCCCGCAAATAAGGAAAAGTTTATGGCAAAAATCGAAAATCAAAGAATACTGCTTTGGTGCAAACATGAGACCGGCTTGCACACAACCCTGATCGATGCTGCCCAAATGGCCTTGATCCTCGAAAAAGAATTATGCTTTTTTGCCAATTATTCCAATCAAAAAGAAAAAGCAGAACTGGAAAAACGTGTTCAGGTTTATGCCAACACAGTTAAAGCCGATATACCTGATCTCAACGTTTCGGTGTTGCTACTCAAAGGGAAGTTGAAAAATTTGATGGAGCCATTAGGCGAAAAATATAATTCCATAATGCTTTGTTGCAGCGGCAAGTTACATTACAGCCTGCTGAAAGCCTTTTATAAGTCGGGTTTCCCGTTTTACTTTTCGCATGAGAACAACAATAAACAAGCATTCAAAAAAATTATTATACCGGTTGATTACCGCAACAGCACCAAGGAATCGGTTTTATGGGGCAGCTACTTCGGGCGCTTTAACCAAAGCGATATTGTACTTCATGCAGCCGACCATCAAAACGACTCAGGCTTACAATACCGTGTTGACGAAATAATTGCTTTTGCCCGTAAACTTTACGGGCAGTTTACTTTCAACTTTTGGACAGACAAGGGCTTGTCGGGTAGTTTTGGCATACACCGCGAGGCCATGAAACTTTCAGAAGCGTACAACCTGTTGATTTTCACCGGTAGTTATAATGTTACCCTTTTCGATTACCTGATAGGCACATTTGAACAACGCATCGTAAAACGAAGGCGCTCTCCGGTTCTGCTTATCAATCCCCGCAGGGAGATGTATGTACTTTGCGACTAATGCCAAAAAAGTTTGTACTTTTGGCAGGATTTTTCAACAATTAATAAATGCTAAATTCATATTTTCCATTTTACAAAAGGCTAATGAAGCTTGCCATTCCGCTTGTGCTTACGCAGGCAGGGCAAATAATTGTACACTTGGTCGACAACGCAATGGTTGGTCGTGTTGGAACAACCGAATTAGCGGCGGCTGCTTTTGCCAACAGCATTTTCATGACTGTAATGATATTTGGCATAGGCATTTTTTTAGGCATTACCCCACTTATTGGACATGCATCAGGCGCAAAAAACAACACGAAAGTTGCTGAGACAATTAAAAACGGATTAATACTGGCAGCATTTATAGTTATATTTCTAACAGCTATATCGTGGACCCTTACCTATTTAATGCCATATATGAAACAGCCAACCGAGGTATATCAAGCAGCCGTTCCTTATTACAGGCTTTTAACTTTATCGCTTATTCCTTTTTTAGTTTTCATATTATTTAAACAAATTGGCGAAGGCATTGGCAATACGATAATTGCCATGATTGCCACCATAGCATCGAATGTTTTGAATATTATCCTCAATTATGTACTCATATTTGGCAAGTGGGGATTCCCCGAAATGGGCTTGGTTGGAGCCGGCTATGCAACTTTTATAAGCCGCATTGCAATGGCTTTATTAATTGTTATTGGTTTAATTGTGTCGAAAAAAACAGGTTTTTACTTGAAACTTGTACCCGTAGCAAAAGCAAGCATTCAAGGTATAATTCACACATTCAAAATTGGACTTCCTATTGCAGGGCAAATGGTTGTTGAAATTTCAAGCTTTGCGCTTGGGGCAATAATGATGGGCTGGATTGGCGATGTTCAGCTTGCAGCCCACCAGGTTGCACTGGGTATGGCAAGTTTCACCTTTATGATTGCCAATGGAGTTGCTATGGCTTCTACCATAAGGGTAAGTTACCAACTGGGACGTCGCGATTTTGGCAGCATGGAGAGGGTTGCCATGTCGGCTGTTCATATTGTACTAGCCTATATGCTGTTTTGCGGTGTGCTATTTTTGCTTTTCCGCAACGAGCTACCACGTATTTTTAGCCCCGATCTACCTGTAATTGCACAGGCAGCCACCTTGCTGATAATTGCAGCAGTATTTCAGGTATTTGACGGCCTACAAGTAATATGCCTTGGTATTTTACGAGGCTTTGCCGATGTTAAAGTACCAATGATAATAGCAACTATTTCGTATATATTTATTGGCATTCCAGTAAGTTACATTGCTGCATTCACTTTTAATTTAGGAGCCGAAGGGATTTGGTACGGCTTTGTGGTTGGTTTGGCTACCGCCGGAATTTTGCTCGCTTTCCGTATTAGAAAGAAAATACGAGAAGTAGAATCGGAAAACCAATAAATGAGCAACTCATTTATTGGGCATACCTTTTTGCAACATTGGGATAATTGTCCCATACTTCGGCATCTGAGATTGAACGAAGCAGTTTCACATACTCGGCGTGGGTCCATGCGAGCGGGGTAGCTGAGTTAGTTCCATATCCTTTTCGATATCCTTCGGGGGCAACTCCTACTCCATCCCATACTTGCTCGGGAAGCATAAGCCCTTCGTTTGCAAAATACTCCATTGCCTTCACGTATGTTTCACGTAGAGGCTGCACATCTACATTGCCACTTAAAACAGCACTCGCCAATTCATAATGACCACGCTCGCCTGTAAAGAAAGGCCATACCCTGCCACGCTGTCCGGGAGTGTTAGGGCCATAATTACCTGCTGTGACTTCATCCTCACCATAGCCATCGTTACCGTAGCGACGCCAACCGGGGTATTGCTTGTTATCTCCATCGAAACTAAAAAGATATTTTACCCTGAGATTATCTTCCAGTTCAATATTGTCGAGTTCGGGCAGAGATTCAAGCACATACTCCGAATTTGCAGCACGTACACCGTAACGCACCAACTCAAGAAAACCACCATCGAGGATCAATCTTTGGTCAAAACCGGGTCGCCCGTTATTATGCGCTAGCTTTTCATCGGTATTGGGATTTCCGCTACCAGAAATTCGTATATAATAGTTCCCATTTCCATGAGGGCCATTTGTAGTGAATGTTGTTTTCTCAATCATCTGCTCGTAACGGTCGGCTGTAGCTAGGTACTTAGCAGCCTGTTCGCTTTCGCCTGCAAGATTAGCTAACTCCGCCGCACATATCAAACCAGCCACTACCGATGCCATGGTCGATGGCGAATACCCTGCCTGCTCTTCCCAGCGTTCCTGTTGTGTTGATGGCGGAGTAACGTTTGCAGTATTCCAGTCAAGGTTAACCTTTCCTCCATCAACCAAAAACTCGGCTGCGGGTTTCAACATTTTATGATACCACTCCTTAGCTTTTTCATCGCTCAGTATGCCTTTTTGCCACAATTTCCATCCAAGCTTAATAGGCATAGCGGTTTGGTCAAGCTGAACGCTTACCCACTCAAGATTTCCATCAACATGGGTTTTTTGCATAAACCAACCTGTAGCACCCTCATTCCCCTGGGTATCGTCAGAAACCTGTACTTTGGGAAGGTATTCAAAAGCAGAAAGCGGCGTTTCGAAATCGCCCAAAGCAGTAAAAGCCATGGCCACTTGATAAAAGTCGCGTGGCCAAACTCCTTTATAGCCTGTTGCCGGCTGTGCGGCTGAAACCGTTTCGCCCCAAGGGTTCGACAAAGAGGCAATTAATGCTCCTGCATGTGTTTTGTCTTCTTGTGCCTTTAATACCAGTGCACTGGCATAAAGCAGTTTTCCGTTATCGGTAGCAATGCTGCTCAAGCGCTCAAGCTCGCTTAATTGTTCAAGGTAATCACTCCATCCCACATAATCGCCTTCGCCGTTATAGTTCGCCAACACCTCGCGATATCCGGTTTTTAAAGTATTGCGGGCAGCCTGTTCACTCATGTTTTGTCCCTGCCCAAAACCAAGCACAAAGTCGTAAGTTACTCCATCAGATGTCATAGGCTTTAGCTCAGCAATCATGGCAACATTGCCGGGAATATCACCGGTTGAAGAGTACCGATTAACAAGCTTGCCATGTTCGTTGAGTTCAGACAAGCCATCGGATACTCCCACAAAACCTGCCGATACTTTTTCAAATTTGCGATTTGCGGTCAAGGTCAAATTAGTTTCACCTTCAAAAGCATTTAATGCTTTACGGGTAACACTGGCAAAATCTCCTCCGCCTGTATTGGCCACATGCGGATTTACATATAAATAAGGAGTTATTCCTTCCTCAGTTGATTTAAAAATGACACGTATAAAAAGTGCATCTTCATTGGGGTTAGTGAATACATGTTTTTCAATGGTGTACCTCCCGTTGGGTTCGCGGTTGGTTATTTTGTAGGCTAACGATAGCGGCCTGTCATGTTCATCGGTGTAGAGATACTCAATGGTGCTTTCGGTATCGTCTTGTTCGGTATGCACAAAGTCATCGCCTACTATCACAAATTGCATTTCTTTTATTTGCGCGTGGTGTATGAGCCCATACATGGTTTCGGTAATTATTCCGTCGGCTACAGAAAACCAAACCTTTGAGACCTTTCCTGTTTGACTATTTGCTTCGAACTGTCCATCAACATACATTTCGTATGATGTTCCAATACCGGTTTTTCCACTGTATGCCCAAAACGGGTCATCTCCAGGCGCTCCTGGTGCAAAACTATTGCTATTTGGTGTACACGAAACAAAAATCACTAGAAGAGTGAGGATAATATAATTTCGATTCAAAACATGAGCAATTCTCATAAGTCAGTATTTAAAAGTAAGTTGAAAACATTTTAACTATTGACAAAAATGGAACATTAGATTTTAAAATTTACATATTATGATAACCAAAGTGTAGAATTATTAATGCAATCGACACCGCAAACGTTTACGGAATTAGTGTTTTACAACATGTTTTTCTTCCTTTTTAGAGAATGCATCTAAATTTAAAAAAAGCGTTACAAGCCAAAAAAAGAAAATACTTAACGTACAGAATACACATAGGCATACATAAACTACGAGTACTGACTCCTATTATAAGACTATATTCATATTTCTTATTATTCCAAAGTAACCCTTCATTAAAAAATACATACAGTTTATGCATCAAAACAGCATATCCATACATTTATTGGAAAAGTGTTTGATATTCACTTCGTTTTTAGCTTTTTGTTTTGTAACTTTCACTACGGAAAAATAGAGTTAATTCTCCTCTCCCTATTTATTTTAGAAAATCACCCTTAAAATGATCACTTGCCCGGTGATCATTTTTTTATACTTTCTACTCCAAACCCAAATTAAGAAAATTCAAGAACACATCATTTTCATATGTCACTTCCAATTCGTGTTCATTGCCATCAGGTTCAATAACCACATGGTATGGTATAGAGTTAATGTTGTATCGCGACATGAGCATATCGAGGTTCACTCGCCCCATGGTTTTAAGCGTACGACCGTCGAACGAGGATTCTTTCCATTCCTCTTCGGGCAATGCAGTACGGTCGTCGGTGTAAAGTGCAATTACAACATAATCTTCGGCTAGCATCTTTAACACTTCAGGCTGGTTCCATACAGTGTTCTCCATTTTCTTACAATTGGCACATGCATGTCCTTTAAAAACCAAAAAAACAGGTTTGTTTTGTTCTTTGGCACATGCCATACCCTGTTCATAATCGAAATAACCGGGTATGCCATGAGGCATGTGCAGCTTATCGGCATATTTGGCAGGGCCACACGCCGGAGTTTGCGGCAACTGTGTCTGAGATGATACGCCTGAACCAACCCTGTAACTAACCGTTTGTGGCGGCAATAATGTTGAAACTGTTCTTAGGGGGGCTCCCAGTAGACCGGTAAAGAGATATATGACAAAAACAAATGAAGCCATTGACAGCAATAGGCGTCCTACTCCAACATGTTTCACTTCGCTATCGTGCGCAAATCTAATTTTGCCTAATAAATATAATCCAAGCATAAAGAAAATCACAATCCATATTGCCAGGTAAATATCGCGATTCAAAATATTAAATCCGTACACCTGATCGATGTTGCTCAGGAATTTCAAACCAAAAGCCAGCAAGATGAATGCAAAAACAACCTTAATAGCATTGAGCCAGCCACCCGATTTTGGCATTTTTTTCAACGCCGATGGGAATATTGCAAGCAGAGTAAAGGGTGTTGCAAAGGCTAAACCAAATGCAAACAAACCCAACATTGGACGCATTCCACCTCCCTGAACGGCCTCAACAATTAGATAACCAATAAAGGGGCCTGTACACGAGAATGAGACAATTACAGTAGTCAATGCCATAAAAAACGCACCCACAAAACCTCCTTGTTCAGCTTTTGCATCGGTTTTGTTTATCAGGCTGCTTGGAAGAACCAGTTCAAAAAGCCCAAAAAACGACAATGCAAATATGAAAAATAAGATAAAGAATAATGAGTTGGGAATCCAGTGAGTACTTAGAATAGTTCCCACGTTAGGGCCAAAAATTCCAACAGAAAACAAAGCACCCAAAAGAGTGTATATGAGTACTATTGAGAACCCAAAAAACAGCGCAGTACGCAATGCCTTCGCTCGGTTCTCACTGCCACGCATAAAAAATGAAACCGTCATAGGTATCATAGGAAATACACATGGAGTTAATATCGCTGCAAGGCCTGCAACAAAAGCCACAATTAAAAAAAGCAACAAACCATTTCCGGTGCTTCTTGATGAGGAATTGTCAAAACCAGTTTCGTTTTTTAATGATAATGCGTTATTGTCTGATTGTGCCTGAGGAGTTTCATCAATCTCTGGTTCTGAAATTTGATTTACCTCAAACATTGAAGTGGTATTGTCTCCTGTATCATTGCTACTTGCATCAACAGTTACAGTAGTGTTTTCAGTAGGCTCGAAAGTAAATTTGAACGGGGTTTCAGCAGGTGGCGTACAGCGCTCATCGTCGCAACTCATATATTCCACATAACCTTCGATAAGCGAAAAACCAGGATCGCTTATTTTAATTTTTTGAGTAAATCGTACTTCGTTACTAAAATATTCAAGATCCATATTGAATGTAGGATCGAAAACCTCGACCGGATCGGGAAATGATTTCAAATCGCCTATCAATGTAAAACCCGATTGATTATCGTAAATCATTGATGTGGGAATAGGCCCTGCACCGGGCAAATTGTTTGAATACAAATGCCATCCACTCTGAATCTTAGCATCGAAATAAAGCTCGTATTCAGTATCTGATATCTTTTTATGGTCAAATGACCAGCTCACAGGGTTTGTGATTTGTGCAAAAGATAACTGTATTGAAAAAAGAATAAGTAATGAAGATAATACTAAGTGCCTCATAGCGTATTTTATTTAATTTTATTACAAATTTATTAATGCGAGAACAATAAACAAGTCTCTTAACTTTTATGAAGTAACAAAAATACGTTTTGAGAGTTTTATGTAGCGGTGATTTAAGTCACAAAAGAGCTTAAGTAAACAACAATGGCATGTTAAAAAAACAAAAAAGAGGCAATCATATAAAATGAGAACCTCTTTTTTGTTTTTTAAAAGATAATTTCTTCCATTGCTTCGTCGAAAAATCGAACTTCGAGCAAAGCCATGCTTTCAATTCCCTTCAATTCAATTTTTTTCATGTATTTCCAACGCCATTTACGTACCAATGAAAAGAAACCGTTTTTCAGGTAAGCCTCTACATATGGATGAACCTCAACTGTAATTTTCTTGTGGTTCAAATCAGAGAAAATGTAGTCGACCTTACTCGCGATTTCATCGGCAAATAAAACTGAAGGAGACACTTTACCTGTTCCCTTACAAGCCGGACACACCTCGGAGGTGTCGATGTTTTGCTCGGGACGCACTCGCTGTCTGGTAATTTGCATCAAACAAAATTTGCTCAATGGCAAAATATGATGCTTTGTGCGGTCGGCATCCATTACCTCTTTCATTCTTTGATAAACTAATTGGCGGTTGTCGTTATCGTTCATATCGATAAAATCGATGACAATAATTCCGCCCATGTCCCTTAAACGCAACTGTCTTGCGATTTCTTCGCAAGCAGCCAAATTGACCTCAAGAGCATTTGTTTCCTGATTATTGGCAGCTTTTGAACGGTTTCCGCTATTCACATCTATTACATGAAAAGCTTCCGTATGTTCTATAATTATGTATGCACCACTCTTAAATGTGACCGTTTTCCCAAACGATGCTTTAATTTGCTTCTCAATTCCAAAAGCATCGAACACTGGTACATTTTTGTCATAGAACTTTACCGTTTTTTTCTTTTCGGGAGCAATTCTCTCAATGTACTCGCTTACTTCTTCGTAAACTGCATAATCATCAATGTGGATATTACTGAAATCGGGGGTGTAAATATCGCGCAACAATGCAGTTGTACGACTTAGTTCGCCCAGTGCCAAACCAGGCACTTTTACTTTTTTCAATTTCGGCAACATCGACTCCCATTTTGCTATGAGTCGCTTTAACTCCTGATCCAAATCAGCTACCATTTTCCCTTCAGAAGCGGTTCTGATTATGACTCCGTAATTACGTGGTTTTATACTTTGAATAAGTCGTTTCAGGCGGTCACGTTCTTCGTTGGTTGTAATTTTCTGCGAAACAGAAACTTTATCCCCAAAAGGCACTAGCACCATGTAACGGCCTGCAATCGATAATTCGGAAGTAAGTCGTGGTCCTTTTGTAGAAATTGGCTCTTTTGCAACCTGTACAAGAATGTTTTGACCTGCTTTTAAAAGCTGACTAATTTTTCCGTGTTTGTTAATATCAGGCTCGGGCTGTATTTTTGTGGTTGATAATACTTTGCCTTTACGAGATGTAATATTTTGAACAAACTTATTTAAAGTAGAAAACTGCGGACCCATATCGAGATAATGCAAAAAAGCATCTTTCTCGTGTCCAACATCAACAAATGTAGCATTAAGCCCGGGCATTATTTTTTTTACTTTTCCGAGGTAAATATCGCCCACTGTGAACTTAGTGCCTATTTTCTCCCTGGTCAACTCTATCAAGCGTTTATCTTCGACTAGTGCAAACACTATCTCAGAGGGACTCACGCTAATAAATAATTCGTTACTCACATTGAATAATTTTAGGGAGAATTAATAAAAAATATAATTAGAACGTAATATGCTTATAAAGGATTAAACCTAAGAAGCTATGCAACTTAGGTTTAATCAATGTTTTGCTATAAGCTGGCATGCTTAAAAAAGATTATTTTTTGCTCTTATGGCGATTTTTTCTTAATCTTTTTTTACGCTTGTGGGTAGCCATCTTATGTCTTTTTCTTTTTTTTCCGCTAGGCATAATTCTCTATTTTACTTGATCTTTAACTTGACTTACAAAGGTTTTTGCAGGCTTAAATGCCGGTATGTTATGAGCGGGAATAATAATGGTGGTGTTTTTAGAAATGTTACGAGCTGTTTTCTCTGCTCTTTTCTTCACGATAAAACTACCAAACCCTCTAAGGTAAACGTTCTTCCCATCAACTAGTGAATCTTTCACAGAGTCCATAAAAGCCTCTACAGTTCTCTGAACTACTAACTTTTCAATTCCTGTACTTTTCGAAATTTCGTTTACAATATCTGCTTTTGTCATTGCTTAAAATATTTAATTATCAACTGTTTATTCAAATATCGGTTGGCAAAGATAATTTTTTTCCTATAATTACGACCAAACAAATATGATTTTTTTTCGTTTTAGCACATATACTATGAAATACTTGTTTTTCAGCACGAATATTTTATCTTGGTTCTCGCAAAATAGGCGTAATTTGCCTTGGAGAGAAACCAAAAATCCATATTTTATTTGGATATCGGAAGTAATTTTGCAGCAAACCCGTGTTTCGCAAGCAGAAAATTACTACAAGCGCTTCGTTTTAAATTTTCCTTTTATTAATGAACTTGCTGATGCGCCGGAAGATGAAGTGTTGAAAATTTGGCAGGGGCTGGGCTATTATACACGTGCGCGCAACATGCACAAGGGAGCAAAATATATTGTAGAAATTTTAAACGGAGAGTTTCCACGTACACCTGAGCAGTTAATTAAAATCCCCGGAATAGGTAGTTACACCGCAGCTGCAATTGCATCAATTGCATTCAATTATCCTGCAGCAGCAGTCGATGGAAATATATACAGAGTTGAACTAAACCCGCTATTGCGGGAGCTTATTTGTCATAAAGATATTAAATGCAAATAAATTATTTCATTTTTCTGCTCATTAATTTTAAAACAAAAATTATGAGTAGAAAATC
>SKHV01000176.1 GCA_007116765.1 Prolixibacteraceae bacterium
ACTTCTGAAGAAGTAAACTCAAGAGAATCGAGGTCGAAGTCGGGGGAATAAAACTTATTGAAAAGCACAACCGAACCGGCACCATTGGCATTTAACTGCTCAACCACCCTCACTAAATTGGTAAATGATGCGCCAATTTTCACTGCAATCGGAATATTTACCTTGCGTTTTACCATACGAAGTATATCGTAGTATTTTTTCTCGTATGATTCGGCGGTGATTCTTCGGTCAACAGGCAACTCGTAAATATTCAATTCAAGTGCATCGGCGCCGGCTTCTTCTATGCCTTTAGCAAAGTCGGTCCAGTCAGATGCAGTCATACAATTGATGCTAGCAATAACCGGTATATTTACCGATGCTTTTACTTCTTTTATAAAATCGAGGTATTTGCTAACTGAATTCAATTTTGTGTAATTGCGTATGTAGTCTTCTGCTTCAGGGTAAGTATTGTTTTGTTTGCTTGAATACAGCACACTGTTCACATCAATTTGAATTTGTTCTTCAAAAAGCGATTTGAGCACTACTGCTCCTACACCGGCTTCTTCGAGTTGTTTAATCTGACTCACAGAGCTTGTAAGCCCCGAACTTCCTGCTACTATTGGATTCTTGAGCTTTAAGCCCATGTAATTTGTAGATAAATTTTTCATAATCATGCTTCATTTCTTTAATGATATACCCTGTTACCAAATATAGTACTTCCTATGCGAACCATAGTACTTCCTTGTTCAATTGCAATACGATAGTCATCACTCATGCCCATCGATATTTCAGTAAAATAATCATTCTTTTCAAAATAGCCGCCTTTTAACTTTTCAAAAATATTTTTCAACACGCTAAATTCCTGCCTAATCTGCTCATCATCATCGGTAAAAGTTGCCATACCCATTACACCCACTATTCGAACATTCTTCAACTGACTTAAATTTTCTGGCTTAAGCATTTCTCCTACATCATCGTATTTCAATCCGAATTTTGAATCTTCGCGGGCAATATGGAATTGCAGCAGGCAATCAATTACCCGATTATTTTTTTCAGCTTCCTTATTGATTGTACGCAAAAGTTTAAGGCTATCAACGGCATGAATAAGGCTAACAAAAGGAGCCATATATTTAACTTTATTGGTTTGCAGGTGACCAATAAAATGCCATTCAATATCTTTGGGCAACTCTTCTTGTTTTTGAACAAGCTCCTGCACTTTATTTTCACCAAAAGCCCGTTGTCCCTCATCATAAGCCTCCATTATGGCTGAATTAGGGTGGGTTTTTGAAACCACAACCAGTTTGGTGTTACTGCCAATTGATTCTTTAATTCTTTTAAGGTTTTCAGATATTGACATAAGTTGAATGTTTAAATACAAAACTAAAAAAAACCACAAAAAAAGGTGTCATTTTGTAAAAAATAACACCTTTAATACTTTCGATCAAAATATTGATATTACTCAATCGAGCTTGTGAATTACAAGTCCCGATCTGAGTTTAGGTTCAAACCATGTAGTTTTAGGTGGCATAATATTTCCGGTGTCGGCAATGTCGATAAGCTGTTTCATTGAAACCGGATATAGTGCAAAAGCCACTGCCATTTCACCGCTGTCAACACGTTTTTTCAATTCGCCTAAGCCACGAATTCCACCTACAAAATCGATTCTTTTATCAGTCCGAAGATCCTTAATGCCTAGAATTTTGTCGAGAACCAAATTGGAAAGTATGGTTACATCGAGCACCCCAATGGGATCGTTGTCGTTGTAACGACCACTTTTTGTGACTAAACGATACCAATTCCCTTCGAGATACATACCGAATGTGTGCAAATCAGATGGTTTGTATATTTCGGATCCCACCTTCTCCACATCGAAATCGTTGGCAAGCTTATCGAGCAATTCAACAGCTGTAAGTCCGTTCAGGTCTTTTACTACCCTGTTATAATCGATAATTTGCAATTGGTTATCGGGGAAATGCACGGCCAGAAAGAAATTAAACTCTTCATCTCCCTTGTAATTTGGATTTTCGTTTCGTTTTTCGGCACCTACAAGTGCTGCAGCAGCTGTACGATGGTGACCATCGGCTACGTAGGTAGAAGGAATATCAGCAAAAAGATTAACAAGTTGCTCAACTGTCTCATCGTTATCGATAACCCAAAAATGGTGACCAAAACCATCGTTAGCTACAAAATCGTACTCCGCTGCTTTTGATTCAACCACTTGCTTAATTATTGAATCGATTTGAGCATTTGCAGGATATGAAAAGAACACAGGCTCTACATTGGCATTGGTCACGCGCACATGTTTCATCCTGTCTTCTTCTTTATCGGCACGTGTCAATTCATGTTTTTTGATTACTCCGTTCAGGTAATCGTCGACAGCTGCGGCTGCAACTAGTCCGTATTGAGTACGTCCGTTCATGGTTTGGGCATACACGTACAAGTTTTCCTTTTCATCGTTTATCAACCAGTTTTCTTTCTGGAATAATTCAAAATTCTCAGCCGCTCTACTATATACCTGTGGTATATGTTCATCGATTCCTTCGGGGAATTCGATTTCGGGTTTGATAATTCTCAATAAGGAATATGGATTTCCCTGAGCTTCAACTCGCGCTTCGTCGGAGTTTAATACATCATAAGGTCGCGATGCTACCAGATGAGCCAATTGTTTGGGAGGCCTAAGGCCTTTGAATGGTTTAATTACCGCCATTATTTATTTACTTGAAAGGTTTTATCACCGTGATTAATAAAATTAACTATTTGCTGTGCAGCGGCTACTCCTGAATTAATGTTTGCTTCGGCTGTTTGTGCCCCCATTTTTTTAGGGGTAAAATAAAAACGGCCTTTGAATTTTTTTTCAAATTCCGAAGCTGCATCAGGAGCAATATCCGAAAGATATTTTACATCGGGCCTGAAACGCATAAAGTGCATCAATTCTTCTTCGTTAATGACTTCTTTGCGTGCAGTATTTACAATAATTGCATTGGGCTTGAGGTGCTGTAGCACTTCGTAACTAACCGACTTGATGTGCTCGCCGCGAGCTGGAACGTGTATCGAAATTACATCGGACATTGCATAAAGTTCTTCAAGCGATCCGGCTAAAGATAGACCTTCAGAAACGGCTTGCGACTTGCTGTAACGTGTAAATACTACAGGATTCATTCCAAAACCCCGTGCAATACGGGCTACATTTCGGGCTACGTAACCGTATCCGTGCAAACCAATATGGCGTCCCCGCAATTCACCACCCGAGGTACCCAAAAACATATTACGAATACCGTAAATAGCAAGACCAATAGCCAACTCGGCCACTGCATTTGAATTTTGACCAGGCGTATTCATTACCACCACTCCTTTTTTTGTTGCAGTTTCGAGGTCTATATTGTCGTAGCCTGCACCGGCTCTGACAACTATTTTCAACTTCTCTGCGGCATCAAATACTTCTTTGTCAATTATGTCGCTTCTAACAATCATTGCATCGGCATGCTTTACTGCCACTAGCAATTCATCTTTGGAAGAGTACCTTTCGAGCACTTCAATTTCGAAACCATCGACATTAAGAACTGAAGTAATTTGACTGATAGCCTTTTCGGCAAAAGGTTTTTCGGTTGCAATTAATACCTTGGTCATAGTACTAAGTTTTAAAAGAGGCTGTATAAAAAGTCTGAAAAATTAAATTTGCCACGAAGGATCAAAGTCACTAATATTTCACAAAAATACAATTATAAGCACATTGTGCTTTGTGTATTTTTTGTGATTTTGAGCCTTAGTGGCCTACTAATTAAGTTTTTAGACAGCCCCTTCATTATTATTGATTCGATTCAAATTCCTTCATCGCATCAACAAGAGCCTGAACGCTTTCTTTGGGCAAAGCATTATAGGTAGAAGCCCTGAACCCGCCTACTGAACGGTGGCCTTTAAGCCCTACAAGACCCCTATCAGAAGCAAATTTCAGAAAATCATCCTGAAGAGCTTCATTGCCTTCGCTCATCACAAAGCATATGTTCATCACTGAACGATCTTCAGCCAATGGCACAACAGCTTCAAACATGCTGTTCCGGTCGAGTTCTTTGTATAGCAACTTAGCTTTTTCGATATTCTTTTTTTGCATAGCTGCAACCCCACCCTGTGATTTATACCACTTCAATGTTTGTAAAGCAGCATATATTGTGAGGCATGGCGGAGTATTATACATTGAACCGCTGTTGATGTGTGTGTTATAATCGAGCATTGTAGGTATTGGCCTTTCAACTTTACCTAAAGCATCGGTTTTTACTATCACTAAAGTTACCCCCGACGGAGCCAGATTTTTTTGAGCTCCTGCATAAATCAGGTCATACTTTTTAATGTCGATTGGACGACTAAAAATATCTGACGACATATCGGCTACCATTCGTACTGGTACAACTGGGTCAGACTCCATTTGTGTACCAAATATTGTATTATTGGTGGTAATATGCAAGTAATCTACATCTGTAGGCACTTCATATTGCTTAGGAATATAATTGAAGTTTGCATCTTTCGATGAGGCAACTTCTACTACCTCGCCAAAAAACTTAGCTTCTTTCAAGGCTTTACCCGCCCATACACCTGTATTCATGTAGGCGGCCTTCTTATTCATTAGGTTGAATGGAACCATGCAAAACTGCATACTGGCACCCCCTTGTAAAAACAACACTTCGTATCCCTCGGGTACTTCGAGTAGTTCTTTTACCAAGGCAATAGCTTCGTCGATTACGGCCTGGAATTCTTTGCCACGATGCGATACTTCCATAACAGATAATCCGGTACCGGCAAAGTTCATTACTGCTTTTGCAGTTTCTTCTTTTGTAAATTCAGACAAAATAGATGGTCCTGCATAAAAATTGTGCTTTTTCATTATTCAATGATTTGATTGTTTAGAAATCTATTTCTTTCCTGAAACACTTTGACAAATTACTTAGAGATTTTGATTATTTGGATGAGAAAAATCAACATTGTCAAAGAAGTCTCATTTTATATAAATTAGGGTGTAAAGATATAATTAAATGATTAAATCTGATGGTTGAAGGAATGAGACTATTTAAAAAGAAATAAACAGATTGTTAAACGCTAAACCAATTACCAAACATTTCTGTTACTATAATAGCTAGGCATGGCACACAACTTAATGCAATTATTTTTAATTAGATTGCATACACTTTAAACTGAAAAATATTTCTTAATCTATAAAACAACTCTCTTTATAAAAAGTAATTTTATGAAAAAG
>SKHV01000472.1 GCA_007116765.1 Prolixibacteraceae bacterium
AGCCGTGAACAAAAAATGAACGAAGCCAACGTAATTTTGGTGGACGAGCATATTTGGCCGCAAACCCTTGCCGTACTGATTAATCGTGCCGAACCTCTGGGCATAAAGGTTGAAACCGGCAGCTATAAAGAGTTTGCCTTCAACAACCAGATTTTTGGAGTAATAGTGCAATACCCCAATTCAAACGGCAATATTGAAGATTATTCAACCCTGGTTGAAACAGCCCACAAAAACGAATGCAGGGTAGCCGTTGCGGCCGACCTGTTGAGCCTGGCGCTGCTTACCCCTCCGGGCGAATGGGGTGCCGACATATGCGTGGGAAGTTCGCAGCGTTTTGGAGTGCCCATGGGCTACGGCGGGCCTCATGCAGCCTTTTTTGCAGCCCGCGATGAATTTAAGCGAAATATGCCGGGGCGCATAATCGGGGTTACAAAAGATGCCAATGGCAACCGCGCACTGCGCATGGCACTGCAAACCCGCGAACAGCACATTAAACGCGAAAAAGCAACTTCGAATATTTGTACCGCGCAAGCCCTGCTGGCTACCATGGCCGGTTTTTATGCCGTGTATCACGGTCCGCGTGGCATATACTCTATAGCTGCCCGCATACATGCCATTGCGGCTTTCCTTTCAAGTGAAATTGAAAAATTGGGTTACACACAAAACAACGAACACTTTTTCGACACCATTCGCTTCAGCCTTCCGCGTCATGTAAAAATGGAAGATATTGAATGGCTCTCGACCGATTTGGAAATGAACTTCCGGTACTTCCCCAATGGTGAAGTGGGTTTGAGCATTGACGAAACCACCAACCTTGACGATATAAACTGGATTATTGAAGTATTTGCGAAAGCGGCCAACCAAAAAGCACAAAAAGTTTACAACTATCCGCCCGAAACGTTCATCGACAAGAAATTTGCCCGCACCAGCGAGTACCTGCAATTGGAGGTATTCAACCGCTACCGTTCCGAAACCGAAATGACGCGCTACATCAAACGTCTTGAGCGGCGCGATATATCGCTCACTCACTCCATGATATCACTGGGCTCGTGCACCATGAAGCTGAATGCTGCCACATTAATGCTGCCACTGAGCTGGATTGAATTCAACGGCATTCATCCTTTTGTGCCAAAAAATCAGGCCATGGGCTACCAAATAATGATGGACGAGCTGCGCCGCGACCTGGCCCGCATTACCGGCCTGGCCGATGTAAGCCTGATGCCCAACTCGGGTGCCGCGGGTGAATATGCCGGGCTGATGGTAATTATGGAATATCACAAAAGCCGTGGTGAAGAACACCGGAAAGTTTGCCTCATTCCCTCGTCGGCACACGGAACCAACCCTGCCAGTGCCGTAATGGCCGGCATGGATGTGGTGGTTACACCCTGCGACGAGCGGGGCAATATCGATATTGATGCACTGAAATTAAAAGCCGAAGAGCACAAAGACAGGCTCGGCGCTTTAATGGTAACTTACCCTTCAACTCACGGGGTATTTGAAGCAAGCGTTGTTGATGCCTGTAATATTATTCATCAACACGGCGGACAGGTTTACATGGACGGGGCTAACATGAACGCTCAGGTGGGAATAACGAACCCCGGCATAATTGGTGCCGATGTATGCCACCTCAACCTGCACAAAACCTTTGCTATACCACACGGTGGCGGCGGTCCGGGTGTTGGTCCCATTGCCGTGGCCGAACATTTGGTCGAATTCCTGCCATCGCACCCGGTAATGAACAACGGACACGTGGGCTTACATGCTGTGTCGGCAGCTCCCTGGGGAAGTGCCTCAATTCTGCCAATAACCTACGGCTACATAAAAATGCTGGGCGGCGACGGCTTGCGCAAAGCCACCGAAGTAGCCATACTCAATGCCAACTACATTGCGCACCACCTGAAAGACAATTATGGTATATTGTACACCGGCGAAAATGGCCGTGTGGCACACGAAATGATACTGGAATGCCGTCACCTGAAACAAACGGCCGGCATTACCGAACTCGACATTGCCAAACGCCTTATGGATTATGGATTCCATGCGCCAACGCTTTCGTTCCCGGTACACGGTACGCTTATGGTTGAACCTACCGAAAGCGAATCGAAATACGAACTCGACCGTTTTATCGAAACCATGAATTTGATTTTTGCCGAAATAAAAGAAATTGAAGATGGCACAGCTGATAAAACCGATAACGTACTGAAAAATGCACCGCACACCCAATTTATGTGCGTTGACGACGAATGGACACATCCGTATGCACGCACAAAAGCAGCATACCCGCTGGAATGGATAAGGGAAAACAAATTCTGGCCACCGGTTACACGCGTTGATGATGCTTACGGCGACCGGAATTTGGTTTGCACCTGCGCACCCATTGAGGATTATCGTTGAGACATTTTTCTCGCTGATTATGCAGACTAAGGAGATTTTTTGTTATACTAACCTAAGTTCAACAAAAAAGAGGCTGTCTAAAAAGTTATCAAACTCAATCATTTTTCTTTGTGCTACTTTGTGCGTACTTAATTTTCCTTTGTGGTTCAATTACTTAAATTTTTACCACAAAGCACCCAAAGGTTATCACAAAGAAGACTCACTAAGGACTTTTTTAGACAGCCTCAGTATAATCTACTTTAGTTATATTTATTCTACCGCCGGCCTTAATGCTGTCTCCTGGGCTTTTATTAGCAAACGGGCATCTTTCATCCCTTCCGATTTGGCAACCAATACAATATCGCCGGGCTCTTTTGTGGTTTGCACAATTACCTGGGCATATCCGCTAAACAAACTACGGCGGTACTGCTCGGCCGGTAGTATTACCTGAATCACACCGGGGTCGGTGTTTGGCGTTTCCCACCTGTTCCGAACCGTGTATGGGGTTGCCAGTATTGACAGCTCGTTAGTGCCGGGTTTCAGTATCGATACATCGAGCTTAAACTCGTAGCGCTCGCCGCCTTCGCGGGTCAACTCACCCGAGATGGCTTCGCCGTTCACATACAGTTTTTGACGGTTGCCAATACAATTGTAGAAAAAGGTGATTTGTGCCCCGTCAATTTTTTCAGGCAACTCAAACGTTGCTTTATAAATTACAGCTTCGGCTTGCGCAATTTCGCCAGATATTGCACGGCGCGAAGGCCACTGCGAATAATCGTAGCCCCGGGCAGTTTCATTGCCAACCGAAAAGCTGTCGAGGATTTTAGCCCTGAAGTTTTCAATGGCAACCGAGTTTACCTGCTCCACATATTTATCGGGTTCAAGGCAGGTATTGTCGCCGTTGCCAACGCCGATTATTTTTCCCGGGCCTTCAATTTCGAACCACACCGGGTTGTTGGCTGTGGGTACATGGCGACCGCGACGGTCGGTGCTCGATACGGCAATCACAGCAACATCTTCGCCATCGGCCTTGAAACTGTTTTTATGCGCTTCGAGTACAAGGCTTGCCGGTTCACCGGTTGTTTCGTGGGTTTGTTCCAGTATCTTTTTACCGTTTTTGTAGCCCACGGCCTTAATGCTGCCGGCTTCGTAGGGCACCGGCCATGCTAAGTGCCCGTTACGCTCCATGGTTTTCCGCCCCACACTTTTTTTGTTCACAAAAAGCTCTACTTCGTCGCAATTGCTATAGGCCACAACTTTAATCGTATCGCCTTCGCGTCCTTCCCAATTCCAGTGCGGAAAAAGATGTAATACGGGCTCGTTGCCCCACCACGATTTCAAATAAAAAACATTGTCCTTCGGAAAGCCGCACACATCGTACATGCCAAAATACGAATGAATGGAAGGCCAGCTGTACGGGGTGGGTTCTCCACGGTAATCGAATCCGGTCCAAATAAACATCCCGGCCAGGTAATCGCGGGCATCGTAAAACTGCCAGGTATATTCAATGGTTTTGAAGTGCCCGCCTTGCGCGGTGCGGTCGTATGCCGCAATATGCTGGCGTTCGGGGTCGTCGAAGTAGATGCCGCGTGTAGTGTTGGTCGAACCTTCTTCGGTTCCTACCGATGGCTTATCGGGGAATTTGGCGTGATAAGCATCGTGGTCGCCATTACCCAGGTAATTGAAACCCATTACTTCGATATGTTTCGATACGCCGTTGCCCCAGCCACCGCTACTGGCCGCATTTTTGGGGCGGGTTGGGTCAAGCTGGTTGGCATAAGCCTGCATTTCAGCAATAATCTGTTCTCCAATTATATTTCCTTCAATGGCCCATTCTTCGTTACCCAGCGACCAAAGTATTATTGACGGGTGGTTTCTGTCGCGTTTGAACAAGCGTTCCATGTAGTCTTTCACGAAAGGGGCAGTTCCCATCAGTCGGTTTTCATTAATCACGAGCATACCCAGCCTGTCGCAGGCTTCGAGCACTTCGGGGGTTGGCGGGTTGTGCGAAGTGCGGTAGGCATTGCTGCCCATTTCCTTCAATTTGGCAATGCGGAAATATTGCAGCTCGTCGGGAATGGCCGTGCCCACCCCTGCATGATCTTGGTGGTTATTGGTGCCTTTCAGTTTCACATGCTCACCATTCAGGAAGAAACCTTTTTTAGCATCCCAATGAATGGTACGTATGCCTGTTGTGGTATAATATATGTCGGTGGTATCGGCACCCGACATGATGATGGTGCGCACCCGGTGCAGGTATGGGTCTTCGAGCGACCAAAGCCGTGGGTTTTCAACCTGCATATGCTGTTTTAATTTCACTTCGTCCAGTACCCCTATGCTTTTCTCACCCGATAAGGCTTCGGCCAATACTTTGTCGTTGGCATCGAGCAATTGTTGTAAAACCCTGAAACGGGCAGCTTCAATGTTCTGATTCAATATTTCGGTTTCAACAGTAACTACTGCCCTGTTACCTTCCACCTCTGCATACACAAAAGTGCCATATTGTGCCACGTGCAACGGCGATGTTTTGTGCATCCAAACATGGCGGTAAATGCCGGCTCCTTCGTAGTACCAACCCTCTTCGTAAGTGGCATCTACCCTAACTGCTATTGTATTGTTGCCACCATAGCTCAGGTATTGGGTAATATCGTAGGTGAAAGCATTGTAACCGCTTTCTTCGTTCCCAAGGAAATGCCCGTTTATGAACACGCGCGAATCGCGGTGAGCACCGTCGAAAGTGATTGAAATGCGGCGGCCGCGGTCTTCTTCTGGAATGAAGAAGGTTTTACGGTACCAGCCCACGCTCACTTCGGGAAAATTGCGGCCAATAGCTTTATAG
>SKHV01000168.1 GCA_007116765.1 Prolixibacteraceae bacterium
TCCGTATTGCCGAAACTGAAAAATATGCTCACGTTACTTTCTTCTTTTCAGGAGGGCGCGAAAAAGAATTCCCGGGCGAGAAACGAATTTTATGTCCTTCTCCTAAGGTCCCAACATACGATCTTAAACCCGAAATGAGTGCTTTCGATATTCGCAACGCGATTGTTCCTGAGCTTGAAAATGAAGCTGCCGATTTTGTTTGCCTAAATTTTGCTAATGGCGATATGGTAGGTCATACAGGAGTGTACGAAGCAATTTATAAAGCTGTAGTTGCCGTTGATCAATGTGTATGCGATGTGGTGAATGCCGCTAAAAAAGGCGGATATGATGTGCTTATTATTGCCGACCACGGAAATGCCGATAATGCGGTAAACGAAGATGGCTCCCCCAATACTGCCCACTCACTAAATCCGGTACCTTGTATTTGGGTTACCGACGATAAAACACGAAAAATAAACGACGGAGTACTGGCCGATGTGGCACCTACATTACTTTCTATTATGGGATTGGATGTGCCTGCTGATATGACCGGGAAAGTGCTTGTTTAGTAATTAAATACTATGTTATGATATAACCCTTTGGAGCTGAATGTTCCGAAGGGTTTTTTTCGGTTGAATGCTTTAAGTCGTATATATTTAGTGTGTTATGGAGTAAGTCAATAGCAATCAACTTCGCCTGCGGCGAAGTAAAAAAACAATTAAATCACAGAGTTAGCACCGAGTTACACTGAGATTTTTCAACTCTGTTTTCTCTGTGTGGAACTCAGTGTTCTCTGCGGTTTATTAAGAGTCTTGTGTCTAAAATCTATCGATCGATGTGTTGCTTAAATAATTTTCAACTCTACTATGAGTAAAAGGTATAAGCCGTAGTTTTCGACAATAAGTTTGTATATTGGTGAAACCGTTTATTAATGCGTTCATGTTTAATTCAAATATTGAAAATAATGAAGTCCATAAATCCATTTACAAATAAGCTATTAGCCACATATACTGAAATGACTGCTCGTGAAGTTGAAATACTTGTCGAAGATAATTTTCAGGTATGGCAAAGTTGGAAAAATACTGATTTTAGTGAACGTGCTGCTTTAATGCAAAAAGCGGCTTCGGTATTGCGCAATAGCAAAACATACTTATCGGAGTTAATTACAGCCGAAATGGGTAAGCGCATTGAAGAATCGGAAGCTGAAATTGAAAAATGTGCATGGGTTTGCGAATATTATGCGCAAAATGCTGCATCTATGCTAGCCGATGAACCAATAACTACCGACGGACAAAAAAGCTTCGCTGCCTTTGAACCACTCGGTCCGGTGTTGGCTGTTATGCCATGGAACTATCCGTTTTGGCAGGTTTTTAGGTTTGCTGCTCCTGCATTAATGGCCGGAAACAGTGCTTTACTCAAACATGCATCGAATGTACAGGGATGTGCTTTGGCAATTGAAAAAGTATTTGTCGAGGCAGGATTTCCTAAAGAATTATTCTGCACACTTGTAATTGGTTCTTCTAAGGTTGAGGCTGTTATTGCCGACCCGAGGGTTAGAGCAGTAACCCTTACTGGCAGCGAAGGCGCCGGGAGCAAAGTAGCTGCCGCCGCAGGCAAATATCTTAAAAAAGCGGTACTTGAGCTGGGCGGTTCTGATCCTTGCATTGTATTGCCCGATGCAAATCTCGACGAAGCGGCCAGAGTAGGAGTGCAGAGTCGTATGCTCACTTCGGGGCAAACCTGCATAGCCGCTAAGCGCTTTATTGTGCACGAAAAAGTAGCCGACGAGTTTTTATCGAAGCTGAAAAGCGAATTGAAGCAATACTTGCCAGACAATCCAATGAATAGAGATACAATGTTGGCTCCGCTTGCAGCACGAAACTTTGTTGAAGAAGTACATAAACAGGTGCTTGATTCGGTAAATATGGGCGCAAAAGTTGAATTGGGTGCCGAAATTTCATATGGTGAAAGTTGTTTTTATCCAGTTACTTTATTAACTCATATTACACCTGAAATGCCTGTTTTTAAAGAAGAAACATTTGGTCCTGTGCTTGCGTTCATTACTGCAAAAAACGAACACGAAGTGGTGGATCTTGCCAATCAAAGTATGTATGGACTGGGTGCAGCTATTTGGACTAAGAATATTGAAAAGGGTGAGGAGCTGGCTCGTAAAATCGAAGCCGGTGCTATTTTTATAAACGGGCTGGTGAAGTCTGATCCCCGTTTACCATTTGGCGGAATTAAAAATTCGGGTTTTGGTCGCGAGTTGTCGCACTATGGAATTAAAGAATTTTGTAACATTAAAAGCATATGGATTAAATAGCTTATTTTTTGTTGACGAAAACCGGACGTGCAACAAACGAGGACAGGTATCTTAATGCTTCTTTCCGGGTATCAAAAACATTTATGTTACGTTTTGTTTTTTTTAGAAAATCTTCGAACATAAACGTAATTAGACCATTCAGTCCATAAACCGCGGTTGCTTTTATAAATGGCCCATTGTCTTTTTCAACCTCTATGAAATGATTTCTGATTTCGTTGTTGAAATGCATGTTTTGCAAATTTGATAACGCTAAAACCGAATTGATTTTTTGCTTGCGAATATACTCTGCGCCGGCTGAATCGAGTGCAATTATCGACTCGGTTTTCTTTAAATTCTCAAAATTGAGATATAGGATATCTACACCTTTGTATGAAATGATCTCGGGTTTTCTCATCAAGCTTAATTTTTCTTTCCATTTCAAAAAAAGGTGTTTTATCTTATATGTTAAAAAAAAATGTGTCAATGAATCTATTTGCTTTGTGTAGGTACATATTTACTTGATAAACGTAAATTTTTATTAATCTTGCAAAATGATACAAATTGATAAAACTATAATAAGCCTTGACATATTTGAAAAGTATTTTCTTTGCGATTTGGCCAAATGCAAAGGAGAATGTTGTGTCGACGGCGATTCGGGTGCTCCGCTTACGAAAGAAGAAGCAGAGCAAATTGAAAAATACTATCCGGTTTTCGAGAAATACCTTGCACAAAAACACAAAAGCATCGTTGCCGAAAAGGGACATAGCATTATCGATTCCGATGGCGATTTAGTAACTCCCATTTTCGATGGTAAAGAGTGTGTGTACACCTTTATCGACGAGAGAGGCATAACAAAATGCGCCATTGAGCGGGCTTACCACGAAGGTTTAACTGACTTTCGCAAGCCGGTTTCATGTCATCTTTTCCCAGTTCGAATAACCGAGTATGAGAATTACGATGCGGTAAATTATCAGCAGCTCGAAATTTGCAGGCCGGGGCGAGTGTGTGGTTCCAGAGAAAAACTTCCTTTGTATCGTTTTTTGAAAGAACCTTTCATAAGAAAATACGGAAAAGAGTGGTATAAAGAGCTCGAGATTGCTGCTGAAATGTTAGAAAAGAGCCAAAATGAAAAATAGTTTCGGCTGAACATATTAATGCTAGCCAGGTCAAACATATTGTATAGAAATACAAAAACAGGCTGTCATTTTCGACAGCCTGTTTTTGTATTATTTAATATGAATTAAATAGCTATACTATGCTTCAGCTACAGGAGCTTCAACAACTGGAGCCTCAGCAACTACATTTTCAGTAGCAGGAGCTACAGAAACATATGATCTGTTCTTTTGTTTTTTCTGAAAAACAACTGTACCATCGGTTAATGCAAACAGGGTGTGGTCTTTACCTATACCCACGTTGCTGCCCGGATGGTGCTGTGTGCCACGCTGGCGTACAATAATGTTGCCTGCTTTCACTACTTGTCCGCCCCAAATTTTAACGCCTAATCGTTTGCTTTCCGATTCGCGTCCGTTCTTCGAACTACCTACACCTTTTTTATGAGCCATGGTATTTTTTCTTTTAAATTATCCTACTATTTCTTCAATTTGAATCTGAGTTAAATACTGGCGATGCCCGTTTTTAACTTTGTAACCTTTTCTGCGTTTCTTTTTGAAAACAACTACTTTATCACCTTTCAGGTGCTCAAGTACTTTAGCGGTGACTTTTATTCCTTTAACTAAAGGTGTTCCCACTTTTACTTTTCCATCGTTGTCAACTAAAAGAACTTTTTCAATGTCGAAGGTCTCTCCTTCGGCTGTTTCAAGACGGTTCACATAAAGTTTGGTCTCTTTTTCAACTTTGTACTGTGAGCCACCAAAATCAATAATAGCGTACATATTATATTGAATATTAATTTCATCCGGAAGGCGGAAAATTCTTCGTTTTCACTTGTCGAGCCTACTCGGAAACTTTCGGACTGCAAAAGTATATAATTTTGAATGATTGCCAAATAATTACGATGAAAACCTGTCTGAGACGAGTATTTTTTTTACTGTATTTGTTTTAGTTCTATTTATTTACAACCTTACTTACTGAAAGTTGAATAATAAAACCTAACAAATCATTTTGTAGAGGATGCAAAAATAATTATTTAAAGCAAAAACAATTTTTATCTTTGTTTTTCCTGCAACACGATTTTAAAATATTATGCAAAAAATAAAACTTAATGTACTTGGATTGTCGGTTAGTCAAACTCAAACCGGAGCCTATGCTCTTGTACTTTCCGAAGAAAACGGCGATAGGCGGATACCAATTATAATTGGGCCGGTTGAAGCGCAATCAATTGCAATTCAGCTTGAAGGCTTACACCCCCCGCGGCCATTGACACATGATTTGTTCAAAAACATTGCTCAGGCATTTAATATTGAGCTGATTGAAATTATTATATATAAACTTGAAGAAGGCATTTTTTATTCCGAACTGGTATGCGAACAAAATGGAACACGCATAGCCATTGATTCGAGAACTTCCGATGCTGTTGCGTTGGCACTTCGATTTAAGTGCCCAATTTACACAACCGAAACCATTTTGAATAAAGCAGGGATTGTAATTGAAGTTTCTGAAAATTCAACCGAAGAGGATATTAATAAGGAATCGGGTAGTGAAGAAGGAGAATTTCGCCGTAATACAACTGAAGAACTTGAAATGATGTTACAGGATGCAGTAAAAGATGAAAATTATGAACTTGCATCGTTAATACGTGACGAAATTAATCAGCGAAAAGAAAAAGGTAATTAGTTAGTATTAAATCAATATCAAATGAAACCTGCATCATTTTTCATTGCTACATTGCTATTATTGGGTTCAATTTCAGTATTTTCAAGCGATACTCTGACGACAATTCAGCCCGATGTATTTGTTGAAGCTGTTGATGCGGCAGAGACAAATACTGCAAACATCCTCATAGATAATTCAATGTTGGGCGGCTTTAGTTTTTTGTCGTTTTTACGTGGTTTGCTTGGAGTATTGGTATTGCTTGGCTTGGGTTGGCTTTTTAGTAGTAAGCGCAGTGCCATTCCCTGGAAAACTGTATTTGCAGGCTTATCGTTACAAATTGTATTGGCTGTGGGCATTTTAAATGTGCCGTTTATTCGATGGATTTTTGAGTTCTTTGGTAAAATATTCGTTGTAATACTTGATTTTACTCGCGAGGGCACCAACTTCCTTTTCGAGGGGTTTCTCGATGTAGAAAAATTCGGTTTTGTATTTGCTTTTCAGGTATTGCCAACCATAATCTTTTTCTCGGCATTGACCAGTGTGCTATTCTATTTTGGAGTAATTCAAATTGTGGTGAAAGGCTTGGCCTACGTTTTCTCACGCTTAATGGGGCTTTCAGGAGCCGAAGCACTTTCAGTGGCCGGAAATATCTTCTTGGGGCAAACCGAGTCGCCTTTATTGATTAAAGGCTATCTCTCCGGAATGTCGAATTCAGAAATGTTACTTGTGATGTCGGGTGGTATGGCAACGCTTGCAGGCGGAGTGCTTGCAGCATATATTGCCATGTTGGGCGGTAACGATCCTGTAATGCGTCTCGAATTTGCAAAGCACCTTTTAACTGCATCGGTTATGGCTGCACCCGGAGCCATTATTTTCTCAAAAATGTTACTGCCTCCTGTAGGCGAAACCAATAAAAAGGTACATGTAAGCAAGGATAAGTTTGGCGAAAACCCACTTGAAGCAATTACAACAGGTACTTCTGAAGGCATAAAGCTTGCAGTAAATGTAGCCGGTATGCTTCTGGCATTTATCGCCTTCATCGCCATGTTCAATTTCGTTTTAGGAAAAATTGGGAATTTAGGAGATATAAATGAAGGCATAGCTCAATTTAGTGGAGGCCGATACGACACCTTATCGCTTCAGTTTTTGCTGGGTTATCTATTTTCTCCGGTAATGTGGCTCATTGGAGTTCCCTTACAAGATATTACTCTTGTTGGACGCCTGCTGGGTGAAAAGCTCATTATGACTGAATTTATAGGCTATATCAGTTTGGCCGAAATGAAGGAAGCCGGTATTTTTACTAGTTCAAAATCGATAATAATGGCTACTTATATACTGTGTGGATTTGCAAATTTTGCATCCATCGGAATTCAAATTGGTGGCATAGGCTCTCTGGTTCCCGAAAAACGAACTCTGTTGTCAAAATTAGGTTTCAGGGCATTGTGGGCTGGTACGCTGGCCTCCTTGTTGTCGGCAACCATCATTGGAATGATAATGGGATAATTATTTAAAGATGAAGCAGTATCTTGATTTATTACAATACGTACTTGATAACGGTGTTCGAAAGGAAGACCGTACCGGAACGGGAACAATTTCAACTTTCGGATATCAAATGAGGTTTAATTTGATCGACGGGTTTCCGGTGGTGACGACTAAAAAGTTGCACCTGAAATCGATAATTCACGAACTGTTGTGGTTTTTGAACGGAGATACCAATATTAAATACCTGACCGATAACGGAGTGCGCATTTGGAACGAATGGGCCGACGAAAACGGCGAACTTGGCCATATTTACGGCCATCAGTGGCGCTCGTGGCCCGATTACAATGGTGGAAACATCGACCAGATTACTGAAGCGCTTGATACAATTAAAAATAATCCCGATTCCCGTCGCATTATTGTTAGTGCATGGAATGTGGCCGATTTACCCAATATGAACCTGCCGCCATGTCATGCTTTTTTCCAGTTTTACGTGGCCAACGGCAAGCTTTCTTGCCAACTTTACCAGCGCAGTGCCGATTCGTTTTTGGGGGTGCCTTTCAATATTGCATCGTACGCCTTACTGACTATGATGATGGCACAGGTATCAGGCCTCGAGCCCGGCGACTTTGTACATACCTTTGGCGATTTGCACATATACACCAATCACATAGAGCAGGTGAAGCTGCAACTCAGCCGTGAGCCATATCCCATGCCACAAATGAAAATCAACCCCGATGTAAAAAACATATTCGACTTTAAATACGACGATTTCGAACTAATTAATTACCAGTCGCACCCGCACATAAAAGGAAAAGTTGCTATATAAAATAGTCATGGAGTCATTAGTCAATGGTCATTGAAGTCAATGGTCATAAACCAAAAACCTACCAATTAACGGACACCTAACTAATGATAAATGACTTAATGACAAATGACTTAATGACTAATGATCAATGACTATAAAAAACAACATATCAATAATTGTAGCCATAGCGCAAAATTTTGCGATAGGCAAAAACAACGACTTGCTGTTTCATTTGCCCAACGATTTGAAACGGTTTAAAGAAATAACAACTGGCAAAACCCTCATTATGGGGCGCAACACCCTGTTATCATTGCCTAAATGGCCATTGCCAAACCGCAGGCACATTGTAATTTCCGATAAAATTAACGATTGTTTCGAAGGTTGCGAAGTAATTTCTTCAATTGACGAAGCACTTGAAAAAGTAAATAATGAACAAGAAGCCTTCATTATTGGAGGAGGTATGGTTTACCGTCAGTTTTATCCTATGGCAAAAAAACTATATCTTACCTTGGTGCATAAAGATTTCGATGCCGATGTTTTCTTCCCTGAAATAGACTATAATGAATGGCAAGAAGAAAGTCGCGAAGATTTATACGATGATAAAAATAACTTTAGATACTCGTATCTCAATTTACTTAGAAAATGATTTCGTATCATCCAATCCTATTCGTTGACTAAGCATATATCTTTTTGGCATAGGTATTGCCTTATCATTATACTCGCATTTTTGAAAAATAGTACGACACTATGGCAGTGTTGTTTAAACAATACATATATATGAACGATAGAGTCTCAAAAAATAATAAACAATTTATATTTACAGGGTTAGGTGACGACGATTCGGGTTTTGTGCCCATTATTGCCGATGGCGCATCTGACGATCTCGTAGTACGCGACTTGCCCGACCAACTGCCAATATTACCGCTACGAAACACGGTTTTATTTCCGGGTGTTGTATTGCCAATATCAGTAGGACGACAAAAGTCGATGAAACTTGTACGCGAGGTTTACAATAATAACGGATTATTGGGCACCATTGCTCAACACAATCAGGATGTAGACGATCCGGTGTTGGCCGATTTGTATCAAATTGGAACCGTTGCAAAAGTATTGAAAATACTTGAAATGCCCGACGGCAATACTACCGTAATTATTCAGGGCAAGCAGCGATACCGTTTAGTTGAAATGATAGGCGATGAGCCCTACCTGCATGCGAAAGTGAAAAATTTAAGCGATAAGCAACCACTTGGTAATGCTTCAGAATTTGAAGCAGTGGTTGAATCGTTGAAAGATATTGCCATAAAAATTGCAAAACACTCCTCAAATGTATCACCCGAAGCAACATTTGCTGTGCGTAACATTGAAAACCCTGCTTTCTTAATCAATTTCATTTGCTCAAACTCAAACATTAAGGTTGAAGAAAAGCAAGGTTTATTAGAATTTGACAGCCTTCATGAGCGAGGGGTACAGGCAATTACATATTTGGTGAGGGAGCTTCAACGGGTTGAACTTAAGAAAGACATTCAGTCGAAAGTGAAAACCGACATGGATCAACAGCAGCGTGAATATCTGCTTCAGCAACAAATGAAAACCATTCAGAATGAATTGGGAGGAAACCCTCTTGAAAAAGAAATACAAGAGCTTAAGAAACGTGCCAAAGATAAAAAATGGAGCAAGGAAATTGCCGAGGTTTTTGAACGCGAAGTGGATAAGCTTGCACGACTGAACCCCATGATGGGCGAACATTCGATACAACTCACCTATTTACAAACGTTGCTTGATTTGCCCTGGAACGAGTATTCCGACGATAATTTCGACATGAAAAATGCCGAGAAAGTACTTGACGAAGATCATTACGGACTCGAGCTTGTGAAAGAACGGATACTCGAACATTTGGCGGTACTGAAGCTCAAAAATGATATGAAGTCGCCAATTATTTGCTTGCATGGCCCTCCGGGAGTAGGAAAAACATCTCTTGGGAAATCAATTGCAAGAGCGTTAGACCGGACTTATATTCGTATGAGTCTTGGTGGTTTGCACGATGAAGCTGAAATACGAGGACACCGTAAAACTTACATAGGAGCTATGCCGGGCAGAGTAATTCAGAATATCAAGAAGGCAAAAACTTCTAATCCGGTATTTATTCTCGACGAAATTGACAAGGTGTCGCGCGATTTTAGAGGCGATCCCGCTTCGGCATTGCTCGAAGTGCTCGACCCTGAGCAAAATTTTGAGTTTCACGACAACTACCTCGACGTGGAATACGACCTGTCGAAGGTAATGTTTGTAGCTACTGCCAACACACTAAGTACAATTAGTCAGCCACTGCGCGACCGTATGGAGCTTATCGAAGTGAGTGGTTATCTAGTAGAGGAAAAAGTAGAGATTTCGAAACGTCATTTATGGCCTAAACAGCTCAAGAATCATGGAATTGAAAACGACAGGTTTACTGTTGAGACTGGAGTTTTCGAATTTGTAATTGAAAAATACACGCGAGAATCAGGTGTGCGCGAACTGGATAAGCAGTTGGCAAAACTGGTCAGAAGACTGGCACGCAAAATTGCTTTCGACGAAGAGGTAAACCGCATTATTGATCTAGAAACTACACAAAAATTATTAGGTATTCCCAAGTTTATAAAAGAAGTATATCAGGGCAACGAATTTGCCGGGGTGGTTACCGGTTTGGCCTGGACAGCAGTTGGAGGTCAAATACTGTATGTAGAATCGAGCCTAAGCAAAGGAAAAGGACAACTGACACTTACTGGTAACCTTGGCGATGTAATGAAAGAATCGGCCATGTTGGCTCTCGAATATCTAAAATCACACGCTTCTGAATTGGATCTTGATCCTGATATGTTCAGCTCGTGGAATGTGCATGTGCACGTGCCCGAAGGGGCTATTCCCAAAGATGGGCCATCGGCAGGTATCACGATGCTTACTTCGCTAGCTTCAGCATTTACTCAACGTAAAGTGAAGGCCGAATTAGCCATGACCGGTGAAATTACCTTGCGCGGTAAGGTATTACCTGTGGGTGGAATTAAAGAGAAAATATTGGCTGCAAAACGTGCCGGTATTCAAAATATTATTCTTTCTGAAGATAATAGAAAAGACATTGAAGAGATAAAAGAAATTTACATTAAAGGATTGAATTTTCACTTTGTAAAAACTATCGACGAAGTTTTAAAGCTTGCTTTGCTCGACACAAAAGTTGAAAACGCGATGAAAATATAGAATCATAAATGTTGACACAAAAAAAGATGACTTCAATGAGGTCGTCTTTTTTTGTGTGAGGTAAAACAGTTTGGGGCTTCGTGGTGTTTCTGTACTTATATGCTCTTTTTTCATTGTATGTTCTGAGTAAAATCATTAATTTGTATCATTAAAATTGAAAAGGAGTTTTATTTGTAACTTTTGTGTAATGAGAGTTTTGTCACTTTTCCTTCTATCCTTAATAATAACCGTTTCGGCTTATTCTGAAAGTGTATCAAAAAATGAAGCACAAACAATCGCTCTTGCATGGATTAACAGTGTAGAGCAAAAGGATTTTAGTGATTCGAATATTGATGCTCTTTATGTGCGTGAATTCGAAGGCGATACTGTTTTATTTGTAGTAGCTTTTGATGAAGATGCTTGGGTTATGGTTTCGGGCACGAACCGTGTTGAGCCGGTGCTGGCCTATTCCGGAAATACTCCCTTCAACTTCAATCAAATACCCATACAGCTTGAAGAATGGATGTGGAGCATTGAACAGGAAATTGACTACGCTAAAAGAAACAGAATTCAACCCGATGCCACTTTACTCGAAAAGTGGGAGCAGTTGCGTGAAAACGAATTTCGTCCCGCCACATTGAAATCGGCTCAAACTACAGTAGCTCCCTTGTTGACTTCAAATTGGAATCAAGGGCGATATTTTAACGAAATGGCTCCTCCCGATGCAGCCAGCTCAACCGGAAATGGTCATACATGGATAGGTTGTGTGGGCACTGCTATGGCGCAGATAATGAAATACTGGCACTACCCGCAAACCGGTATGGGAGCAAACAGCTACACGCATCCTGTTTACGGTCATTTGTCGGCTGACTTCGAAAATTCTTTGTATAACTGGGACGAAATGCCCGATGTGCTTACATCCGGGAATGCCGAAGTTCAGAAAATATCATACCATGCCGCAGTTTCGGTGAATATGCAATTTCATCCCTACGGTTCGGGAGCCTTTCTCGAGGATGCATTAATCGCTATGCCTGAATATTTCAGGTATAACACTTCGATTTATTATGTGCATCGAAGCCGTTGGGATGAGGATGAGGCATGGGAACAACTTCTTCGTAATGAACTTAATAGTGGTCGCCCAATTATTTATGCCGGATATAATCAAACCGGAAGCTCAGGGCACGCCTTTGTGTGCGATGGGTATAGTGGCAATTATTTTCATTTTAATTGGGGCTGGGGTGGTGCATCTAACGGAAATTTTTTATTGTCGGCTTTAACACCCGGCGGCTCAAATTATACTTATACGCAATCTGCTCTCTTAGGTATCGAGCCAGTATTACCCAAATCTATTTCGACACCCCTTGTAGAAGATTTTGAAACAGCAAATACTTCTTTTTCACTTTCAGGTATTGTCTCTGTATCTTCATCAGAAAGCCATACCGGTAATCGGAGCCTTCAGTTTTCAAAGCCTTCTTTTTCGTCATATTCGTTGAATACCGCTTCCCTTACTTTTTTGGTTCCTGCAAACGGAAACCTGAGTTTTTGGGTGAAACGGAACACTCCTGACGTTTCAATATACAATAATCAGAAAGCTGTAATTAAAGCTCAGCATGGTAATTCAACACTTATTGAGTTTTTTAACGGTGATTTTAACGATGAACAATGGGTTAACTATACTGCAGATTTGGCTCCTTATGCGGGTCAAATTGTGCGCTTAGTGTTTAAGCAGCAAAACTTCGACAACTATCGTGAGCAATGGATGTATGTGGACAATGTTACTCTTACCGGTACAAATCAAAATCTGGCTCCTTTTGAGCCTCGTGTTCTATCACCCGAAAATCACATTACAGGAGTTAGCTTCAATCCCGAGGTAAAATGGTTGGGTGGCGATCCCAATGGTGACAGTTTAACTTACCATGTTTATTTTGGGAACACACAAACTCCAGGTTTTCTGGGTACTACTTCGGATCAGCGTTTTGCAGTATCCGATCTTGAGCACAGTACAACTTACTATTGGAAAATTATTGCCGACGACGGGGCTCTTCAAACCGAAAGCCCGCTTTGGAGCTTTACCACTCAAGGCATTCCTCCTCAGGTGAAAACTTGTGGACCACAGCAAATTTCAAGCAATAGTGCCACAATTTGCGGACAAATATTATCAGACAACGGTTATCCCGTTATTTCTAAAGGGTTTGCATGGAGCAAAGTGCCTTTTACCCTTAATCCTCAGGCAAGCATCGAAAATCACGACGAAGATGATTTGTTTTATTCCCAAATTGAAAACCTCGAACCTTATACAAATTATTATGTGAGAGCTTTTGCCACTAATAGCGAGGGAACTGCTTATGGAGAACAGCTTTTAGTAACTACACTGCCCGGGAAACCTGTTGTTTCAGTAGCTACAGCGCTTGATTTAAAAAGAACTTCGGCAAAAATAGTGGCTAATATTGAACGTATAAACGACAGTGTGGTTTCTGAAAAGGGAATTGTATGGGATTTATCGTCAGAGTTTGATGTAAATTCTGCAAACACTCATTATGTTGAAGGTAGGGTTGAAGGTATTGCTGATTTTACCGCATTACTGAACAATTTACCTGGCCCCGATACTTTGAGGTATAGAGCGTTTGCCACAAACTCGGCAGGTACAGCATACTCTGATGAACACCTGTTGGTGCTCACAAATAATGCACCGGTGGTGAATCTCGATCCCAATAACAGATCAGGCTCTTTGGGAATTCACTTTAATGCACTTGCCGTGGAGTTTATGCAGGGTGGCATTATTGCCGATGATGATTTGACGATAAGCGATTTCGACGGAGATACTATTCAGAATGTACAGATTATTCTCACTAACAACGTATACAACGAAGAAGAGTTCTTAGTGTATACCGGAAGCTCTGAAGGTGTAAGTGTACAAGGGAATAATTCCCATTTACTTCACTTTGAAAAGACAGCCGATATTAGCAATTCCGACTGGGAAAATATAATTCGACATGTAGAATACCGGATTGAACATCATGCGCCTGTATCTGAAATATTGCGCGAAGTGCACGTGATTGTTTCCGATGGATACGACCAAAGTCAGGTAGCTAAAGCTTTTGTCTGCATTATTCCGGTTAACGACCCGCCTGTGTGCCATACTCCGCCAGCATTAGATGCACCAGTTTTTGGGACTGACGTGAATGTAATACCCGGCACATGGGTTGATGAGCTGGACGATTGCGAAGGCGAAATGACCTTTGAGTATTGGTGGCAAGCAAGAATAGATGGCGAAATAGTTGACAGTATTGCGATAAATTCTCCCACTTTCACTATAGCGGACACGCTTTGTGGTCATCAAATTCGTGTGGTCGAATATGTGTACGATAGCTATTGTGGAGGCGCAAATACTGCTACTGCTTTTGCAAAAAGTGACTGGTACAGTATTGAAAAAGCACAACAAACAATTTTATTTGACAATATTTCAGCTCAGCCGTTCAGCTATAAACCATTAAAGTTAAGTGGTAGTTCATCATCAGGGTTGCCTCTTGTTTATCGCACTACAGCAAACGATATTATCGACATAGTTGACGACGAAGTGTACATGAAAACTACAGGCCGCGCACCTATTTCGGCTTACCAACCGGGCAATAACTGTTTTCATGAGTCGGCAACGAGTTATAAGGTGCTTGTAATTGAAAAAGGTATTCAGGAGATTCTGTACAGTACCCATTATACAGCCTATTTGAGTCAGGAATGGACTAAGCTCAACATTGAATCGAGCTCAGGACTGCCAGTCAGTGTGGAAGTAAGCGATACTTCGATAGCCTCTTATCGTAACGATACACTTTTTTTTAATGGAATTGGTTTTGTAAGCATCACACTTACACAAGCTGGCGATGAGAATATTGGTGCAGCAGATACAGTGCATTTTACAATCGAAATTCAGAAAGGAGTTCAATATGTCGAAATAGATTACCAAACAGCATATGCTTTCAGTAACGAAGCTTATCCAATTGATATTGCACTGAGCTCAGGGCTCGAACCTTTAGTGCAAAGCTCCGATTCTACAATATTTATTATCGAAAATAATACCTTAATCACTACCGGTACAGGCTTGGCTACAATCGAAATTTCTCATCAGGGTAATCATCAATACGAGGCTATGCCTGTTCAGTTTTTTCCGCTTGAGATTACTAAAGGAAATCAAAGGCTAGATTTTCAAATAGATGATAGTATTGAATATGGGAATCAGTATGCTATTCGCTACGAGTTGAGTTCAGGTTTAGATCTTGATTTGCATTCCTATTCTACAGACCTTCTTGAATTCGAGAATGACTTTTTTATAACTACAGGTGTAGGCAGTGCGTATATTCACTATTCAAATTCAGGCAACTATTTATGGAATTTGCTCGATACTATAATTATTTTTAACGTTGAAAAAGCAAACCAACAGCTATATTTCCCCGATTCGTTACATACGAAATTGCATAATGAGTTTGTCGAAATTGAGCACAAAACATCAGCTGGTTTATTGGTTGATTTTGAAATTGCAAATCCGCAAATTGCACATTTTAACGGGACTAATTTTGAATTAAACAATGCAGGTTCAACTGTGGTGTATGTGAATGAGTCCGGAAATTCATTTTATAACCAATATCGTAATCAATTTGTATTAGATGTGGAAAGAGGAACACAAATTATCGAAATTAAAAATATGCCGCCTTTAGTTTACGGACATCAAGCGTTTGATTTGAATGTTGAAATAAATTCGGGTTTGCCGGTTAATATTCGCTCAAACAATGAAAAAGTATTTAGCGTGAGCGAACAAACATTACATGTTCACAGTGTGGGGAGTGCCGAAATCGTTTTTTCACAAGCGGGGAATGATAATTGGTACAGCACTATATTATCGCTTCATGTGTCAGTAAATAAAGCGGCACAGCAACTTTTCACAGACTTGCCCGATACTTTAGAACAAGGATCATATAGTGCTGCCTACTTTTATTCTTCATCGGGGTTGGAAATTAGTAAGCTGCAAAGCTCTGACGAAAGTATTCTGCAAATTACAAGCGACTCGCTTTTTCTTACTGGCAACGGGTGGGTTGAGGTTGAAGCACAGCAAGAAGGCAACGAGAATTATTTAGCTGCAAATCAGTGGTTTAATTTTTATGTGGATTACACCAATACACTAAAGAAGTTCGAGGATTTGACTGTTTCATTATTCCCAAATCCTGTGTCCGATGTATTGCATATTTCACTTAACGGCAAAGTTGATTATCCATTAAGTATTTCGGTTTTAAATGTGCTGGGAGGGCTAGTAAAGCAAACTGAAATGAATAGGTCTTTTTGTGTTATTGAAACAAGTGATTTGAAAAAAGGAATTTATTTTGTGGTGCTTCGTTCACCAAACTATTACAAAATTGAAAAAATCACAGTCCATTAAATTCTTAATTCTTTGTAAGAGCACTTTCTATACAAATCATTCTAAAATAAAAGTGTTAAACTTGCAATGGAAACTGCTGATTTTATCTCCAGTATCATAATGAAGTTTTTTTAAGTAAACATCTTATGCAAATTAATAAACTTTTTGAAAGTAGTGTTGAATTGTTGAAACAAATAATTTCAACTCCTTCTTTGTCGGGTAGCGAGCAACAAGTGTCCGAAATTATTCGTAAGCATTTACAACAATCAGATATTCCCTTCGAAACCAGCATGAACAATACCTGGTGCAAAAATAAACACTGGGATTTTCATAAGCCGGTTATTCTGCTTAACTCGCATATTGACACCGTAAAACCCGTGGATGGGTGGACTTATCCGCCATTTGAGGCAACGCTAGAAGGCGATAGAATAATCGGGTTGGGCAGTAACGATGCAGGTGCACCACTGGTTTCATTGTTAGCTGTTTTTAAGTATTACTACTCAATGCCCGATTTGCCTTATAACCTCATTTTTTCGGCTACTGCCGAAGAAGAAAGCTCTGGACCAAATGGTATGGCTCAACTGGTGAAAATTATCGATAAAGTCGACTTTGCTCTTGTTGGCGAACCTACTCAAATGAATCTGGCTGTTGCCGAAAAAGGATTGATAGTAATTGATTGCGTGGTAAAAGGAAAAGCCGGACATGCCGCTCGCGACGAAGGGGTTAATAGCATTTATTTGGCAATGAGCGAGATAGAAAAAATTGAAAATTTAAGTTTCGATAAAGTATCGCCTGTTCTGGGCAAAGTAAAAACTACTGTAACTCAAATTGATGCCGGATTTCAGCACAATGTGATTCCTGATACTTGCAGGTTTGTTATCGATGTGCGAACTAATGAGTGCTATACAAACGATGAGGTAATTGAAATCATTACAGGTGTGCTTAATTGTGAAGTAAATCCGCGTTCAACAAGGCTTAATTCTTCGGGTATCGAACTCACGCATCCATTTGTGAAACGGGTTCAGGATATGGGAATTGAATGTTACGGCTCGCCAACTCTAAGCGACCAGAGTTTAATGCAATATAAATCGGCGAAAATGGGTCCTGGCGATTCGGCACGCTCACATACCGCAAACGAGTATGTGTTAATGAGCGAAATTAAGCAAGGCATTGAATTGTACATTAAGCTGCTAGAGGGGCTAATTCTTAAATAAATACTGCAAGTGGTCTAATGAATCATTTTTTTCAATGTCAGGTGTAGGAATGGTAAAACAAAATTTTGAGCCATTAGGTTTGTTGCTGGCACACCATATTTTTCCGCCCAGTAAAACTACATAGTTTTTTACGTTAGCCAGTCCAAGTCCTGAGCCTCCCGTGATTTTGCTCATCACTTCGGTTCCTTGTCTGAATGGATCGAATATCAACTCCATTTCGTCTTCTTTTAAGCCGCAGCCCGAGTCGTTTACTTCAAATATGAAACTTTCTTTATGTGTTTTACACGAAAGTTCAATATATCCTTTGTCTGTGAATTTTAAAGCGTTATCAAGCAGGTTTTCGAGTATTAGTTTCAGCTTGTGTTGGTCGGTTTCAATTTCATATTTTTCATCATCAATACTGAAAATGAAATCGATGTTTTTTTTCAAGCTTTTTATCCTTTTCTGATATTTTCTGGTAGTTTTTTGAAGGAATTCCGACAACAAAAACTTTTCGTTTTTAATATTTGCTTTGCCGGTTTCCACTATAGCCAAATGGAAAATTTGATCGAAAAACTTCAGCAACTGTTCGCTATTTTGATTGATATAATGTGAGTAGATTTTTTTTGTTTTGTCGTCGGTGTGTTGCTCTGTAA
>SKHV01000371.1 GCA_007116765.1 Prolixibacteraceae bacterium
CTTACTCGTATTCGAACAAATAAAATTCTACCCTTCTGTTTCGCAGCAGGTCATCGCTAGTGCGGCCAAACGAAATTGGAAAATTCTCCCCAAACCCCATCGAATGTAACCTTGATGGACAAATACCGTTATCAATTAAATAATTCATAACAATTTCAACACGTGTTTCTGAAATTCTTTGGTTGACATGGCTTGATCCTATTGCATCGGTATGTCCGAACATCCAAACATTCATATTTGGGTTTTCATTTAAGAATTCAATAAGCCGGTTTAACCTTCCTTGCGAGAATTCGGTAATAAAAGTACCGCCCGAAGTGAAATGTACCGAAGGCTTTTTTATGTCCGTTCGCCATTTTGCTACTTTTGCAACGGGTGGGCATCCTCTGTTTTCAAGTGTTCCTGGTATGTCGGGGCATTCATCTATATGGTCGGCAATGCCATCTCCATCACGGTCGTAGGTCATTCCCGGCGGAATAGTTGCTTCTTCTTTTATAGGCTCGGGTTCAATTATTTCTTCTGGGCATCCTCTGTTTTCTATTGTTCCGGGTTCGTCGGGGCATTCATCGTCTTCATCGGGTATGCCATCACCATCTCTATCGGGGCAACCCATAGTCGATAAAGGACCATACTCATCTGGGCATTCATCCAAATAATCGGGTATCCCATCTCCATCGCTGTCAACAGGACAGCCGTGCTCATCAACCACAATATTTCTTGGAGTGCCGGGACATTTATCGTATTTATCTGGTACGCCGTCTTTGTCTGAGTCTTTGAGCCTTCCAAAAGAATAGCTTAGACCAAATCTCCATCGAAACAATCTGTCCTTATCCGGATCGTGCTTAGCACCATCCAAACCGGCAGCAGTAGTCCAGTAATTACCAACATCAACAAACAAGTTAGTATTGTCCGAAATTTTTATTTTAAGACCACCACCTATCAAATACGATAAGTTGAATAATTCATTAATATATTGTTCGCCATTATTATCCATGCTGCTTCCTCTTGTTTGTCCAAAAGCAAGTCCTATTTCTGTATTAATATACGGTTGCAGAAAACTGTTTTCGTTCAGTATATATCCGTTAGCAAATTTATATTCCATGCTTGTCATAACCGGGTAAAAGTCGCCAAACATGGAATAGTTCATGTCGTCGGGGCCTATTACATTTAAATAATAATAAGCACCACGTATTCCAATGTTGAGTGAAGGAGAAAGGTAATGATTTAAGCTGATTCCATATCCTCCCTGCCATTTTGAGAAATCGCCAAACTGATTGCCTAGTTCACCCTTATATTGAATCGTTCCGTAATCAACAGAAACCCCCCAGTTTTTATACTGGTTCTGTGCTTTCAGATTGGATTGAAATAGAATAATAATGATTATTATTGGTATAAAACGGGTCATGCTTGAACATTAATTTATATACGAAAGTATAAAAATACTCATTTATAAATAAACTGCTGATTAAAAACAATAATTTAAAGGATGGTATTTTAATTTCTTTTTTGCTAAATTGATACGTGTTTTGTAACCAAAAGTAGATTACATGTTGCATTTATAAGGTTGTAAATAGATAACATAAGGTTAAAACAATATGGATTACATATATACATTTTATTCTATTCTGTTTTTCTCTACTGCCATGATATCCTTTTTTGTGGCTTTTTTAGCAATACAAAGAAGAAAATCAAAAGGTGCTCTTGAATTGCATTTTTTAATGCTGACCACTGCGCTTTGGTCGCTGATTGCCATGTTCGAAAGTGCAGCAGTATTAGAACATCAGAAAATTTTCTGGGCAAAAATCGAATATATTTTTGCTCCTACTGTACCTGTAATGTATTTATTGTTTGTGCTCAGTTTTACCCGCAAAGAGAATTATATTACGGTTAGGAATATCCTACTTTTATTAATATTTCCAATGATAACGGCCACTTTAGCTTTCACAAATGAAATGCACCATTTAATTTGGACCGGCTTTTCTTCCATATCAGAGCAAACAAACCTGATGCTTTATTCACATGGTTGGTGGTTTTGGACAGGTTTTACAGCATATAGCTACATGGTGTTCTTGGTTTCGACTTTTATTTTATACAGTTTTATTGTTAAGTTCTCACAGCTTTTCCGTTGGCAAGCCCTGGCTGTTTTTTTTGGGGGTTTGTTTCCGTGGACTGCCTCAATTCTTTATGTTAGCGGATTAAATCCAGTTCCCGGGCTTAACATTACTCCTATGAGCATCATTTTTACCGGTGTTGTAATGGCCTCAGTAATACTCTACAGCAGATTGTTAAGTCTTGCCCCTATTGCGCGCGATATGTTGGTTGAAAACCTGGAGGATGGGATACTGGTGCTTGACAGTCAGAAAAGAATCCAGGATATTAATCAAAAAGCAATGGATTACCTGGGAATACCGAGTAGGAATGTAATTGGTATGCCGCTTGAATTTACCGATGCTTCGGTACATCCTTTAAATAAATACTTAATTGAAAAGGAAAGTGTTGAGAATATTGAATTTGAGCAAGAAGGGCTTCGGTTTTGGTTTTCGGTTTTTATTCATCCAATTAAAAGCAAGCATGAAAGCAGGCTGATTATTATTAGGGATGTAACAGCCCGTGTTCAAATGGAAAAAGAATTGGCAAAAAGCGAGGAGTACCACCGTACTTTATTGAAGAGCATACCCGACATGCTATTTGTTGTGGATAGAAGTGGAGTTATTATTGATTATAAAGCTGAAATAAACGATTTATACACTAGCCCGGATATTTTCTTAGGAAAACAATTTAAAAATGTTATCCCCCCCGAAGTTGTTTCTTTATTCGATGTTGCTATACAGAAAACAATTTCAAACCATGAGGTGGCAGAAGTGAACTATCAGCTTACTATCAAAAACGAAGTTCATTTTTACCATGCCCGTGTTGTTGCTTTCTCAGGCGATAAACTGGTATGTATGGTAAGGGATACTACCAGTCAGACCTTAGCAGAACAAAACCTGCGTGAGAGTGAAGAAAACTTCCGCTCATTTTTCGAAACAATCGACGATATAATTATTATTGGAACTACACAAGGTGCTGTATTGTTTTCGAATCCCGCCGTTGAACGTAAGTTGGGTTATAATTTCGCTGAGCTCAAAGACATGGGTATGTTGGGTGTAGTCCCTCCTTCGATGATGGATGAGGCCATGGCAGGTTTCAAAGAAATATTGGAGGGAAAACGAAATTTTTGTTCGTTGCCGCTTCAACGTAACGATGGCCGCTTAATACCGGTTGAAACCCGTATTTGGATGGGCACATGGAACGGTCAGCCGTGTATTTTCCGTATATCAAAAGACTTGTCGAAAGAGCAGGAAGCCCTTTTGAAATTCAACAAGCTTTTCGACAACAACCCAGCGCTGATGGCAGTTTCAAAATTGCCGAACAATGTTTTTCTCGATGTGAACAAAGCTTTTATTAATGTGTCGGGCTACTCAAAAGACGAAATAATTGGTAAAACTGCGCAGGAACTTGCTTTGTTTTTCGATATAAACGACTATAAGCAGGCAATGCATGTGTATAGAAGTAATGAGAAACTGGATAAATATGAAGTAAGGATAAGAACTAAAAACGGTAAAATAATTACCGGGCTTTTGTCTGGAGAAACTATCGAAAGCCAGGGCGAAAAAATGTTGTTGACCGTGCTCACCGACATATCGAAACAAAAAGAAGCCGAAGCCAACCTGTTATTGGCCAAGCAAGCAGCTGAGCAGGCCAACAGTGCCAAGTCGGAGTTTCTTGCCAATATGAGCCACGAAATACGAACCCCAATGAACTCAATACTTGGTTTTAGTGAAATAATGCTGAATTCCACCGAGGATAACAAACACCGCGAATTTCTGAATACTATTTTGAGCAGCGGCAATACCTTGTTGACACTTATCAATGATATTCTCGACCTATCGAAAGTAGAAGCCGGCCGCCTGGAAATTAAACCCGAATATACCACCCTGAAAACCACTATAAACGAAATAAAACAACTTTTTGAATTGAAGGCAGGCCAGCAGCAAATAGCTTTCTATGTGAAATATGATGAAGAAATGCCCACAACGGTATTGATTGATGAAGTACGTTTGAGACAGATACTTCTCAATATTGTTGGAAATGCTGTAAAATTCACTAATGAAGGGCACGTAGCTATTGAGCTTACTTTGCTCAATAAAATAGACGATACTATTTTCTTTGAAATTGGCATAGAAGATACCGGAATTGGTATTCCTGCTCACGACCTCGACAGGATTTTCGATGCCTTTAGCCAGCAAAGCGGTCACGATAACCGCACATATGGTGGAACCGGGCTTGGGCTCACCATATGCAAAAGGCTAATGGAACTTATGGGGGGCGAAATAAAAGTAGAAAGCAAGGTAGGGCGAGGAAGCCGTTTCATACTTTACTTCAACAATATCCCATTTGTAGCCGACAGGGTAGCTAAACAAGAATCGTATGTTTGGGATGTAAGCAATTTAGAATTTGTGCCGGCCAAAATATTAATTGTTGACGATGTGGAGCACAACCGCTTTCTGGTTAAAGCTTATTTGGGCCGGTATGGTTTTGAATTGTTAGAGGCAGAAAATGGTGAAATTGCTGTAGAAATGACAAGAAAGTATCTTCCTGATTTTGTGTTGATGGATATCCGCATGCCTGTTTTGGACGGATTTGAAGCTGCCAAAATATTAAAAGCCGACCCTTCTACACAGTCAATTCCTATTGTTGCGCTAACAGCCTCAACATTGCAAAACGAAGTTGATCAAATCAAATACATTTTTGATGACTTTATGCATAAGCCTGTAAAGAAGAACGATATTATTGCTGTGCTGAAAAAATTTCTTAAGTATAGTACCGGCATCACAGATAATGCAATTAAACCGGCAACAGATATACCCGATGAGCCGGATAGTGCAGAAAACTCCTTCGATATAGATTCAAAAATCGTAAATGAATTTTCAGACATGTTTTATAAAGAAATTGAAGAGCAGAAACTCTTTATGCTTTTTGATAGTTTATCGGATATGGCAAATCGGATTCAGCAATTTGCAAACAAGAGGGGGATTGATGAATTGGAAACTATGGCTATTAATCTCAAAAAACAAGTTGATGCATTCGATTTTGAAAACGTACAGGAGTGTTTGAGCGAAATTGAAAAGAAATATTGTTCTAAACAAAACTGAACTATTAGAAAAAA
>SKHV01000319.1 GCA_007116765.1 Prolixibacteraceae bacterium
GATTTATCGGAATGATTAGCGGACTAATGATATCGTATTACACCAACCTGCCTTCGGGAGCCACAATCATTTTAGTGCTAACGGCTTTCTTTTTTATAGCCAAAGGCCTTTCAATGGTTTTATTGTATCGTACCGAACACAAAACCGATGTGGTTTCGAAATAGTTTTTAGTGCACTATATAAAAAACGGGGCAGTCTAAAAAGTCATTAATTTGGCCACTTATACACTAAACCACAAAGACAACACTAAGTATTAAGTACTCACAATCAAAGCTTTGTAAAATCGTTGTGCCATTGAGCCTTCGTGGCAAATTTAGTTTTCATGACTTTTTAGACTGCTCCGTTATTACTTTTTAACTGAAGTAAATTTACAACAAGCTCCAGCCGTCGCGGTATTTATAGTGCAGCATATCTGTTGCTTTACCATCTGCATCGTCGATAAATTTTTCGGCTATGGGATCCCATTTCAAGGTGCGCTTCAATTCGCAGGCAATGTTACCCAGAGTGCAAACCACGCAAGTTTTGTGGCCTGTTTCCACAGGAACAATCGGGTCGCGACCTTCGCGAATGGCATCGATAAAATCGACATGATGCGACACCAGTGTTTCGTATGAGCCTTCGCTGGCTTCACCTGCACCTTCAGGCAACCAGCTTTCGTCAGATGCGATAAAATGATCGCGCGAAATTTCGATCCATCCATTTGTGCCAATGAATTTAACTCCCTTAGTCAATGCCTCATCGAAAGGTTCAGAGGTAAGTACCGTTCCGTTTTCATATACAAATTGCATGAACTCAGTTCCGTCGTCTATGGGCGAAATTTCAACCGGGCCACTGTGATCCATTTTGAGTGCCCATTGCGCAATGTCGAACATGTGTGCACCCCAGTCGGTAGTAAAGCCACCGCCCATTTCTTTGTACCAGCGCCATGCGCCCCAAATGGTTTCGTCCTGTGGAGGATTGAGCGAAATAGGTGGATTCAACTCGTGGTTAAAGTGAATGGGCATAGGCAGGTTTGCAAGCCATAAATCCCAATTCAGGTCTGAAGGAATTTCGTCCTCGTGTAAATTGTAAGCAACCGGAGGTGCACCAATATAGGCGTGAATTTTTTTGATGTCGCCAAGTGCACCCGACTGTACTACTTTTACAGCATGCTGGAAATTAGGGTCGGAACGTTGTTGGCTGCCCACGGCTAAAACTCGTCCGGTTTCGCGTACAACACGTACAAGTTCCTGTCCCTCTTTAATAGTGAAAGTAAGAGGCTTTTCGAGGTACACATCTTTTCCGGCTTTACATGCGGCTATTGAAATCATAGCGTGCGAATGATCGGGTACCGCGACCACAACCGCGTCGATATCTTCGCGAGCCAGTAAATCCTGATACTTTTCGTACGATTGCACCTCGACATTCTTACCCTGTGCGGCATAAAAATCTTTCACTTTGAGGTTAAAACGTTCGCGTTTGCGTCCGTACACATCACATCCGGCAATTACTTCAACTCCGGGAATTTGCATAAAGCCATCGAGCAGGTAAAGAGCCTGACGCCCCATTCCAATAAAACCAAGCCTTAATGAGCCATTCGCGGGCTGCTGTTTACACGACACCATCGATGAGAACATAGCGATGCCGGCAATGCCTGCCGCGGTAGTCCCTATAAAACTTCGTCGCGACAATCCATTTTTTTGTTGTTTTTCCATTATTTATTATTATAAAATGTTAGGCACATTCATTAATTGCAGGTAAATTTAGCAGTTTGCTTGTTCATTACAAAAATTAAAATTAAAAATTAACCGAATTGGCTATTGTTGCTGAATTTGGCTTTGACTGTTTGAGCTATGCTGTTAGAATGTTTGACGGCTTACGCCTGTTTGACGCTTCGCTGTTTGAGGGCTTCGCCCGTTTAAATGTTTGAAACTTACTGCAAAGCCTTCAAACGTTTTTCGAAGAATCACAATATACATTGGGATCAAACACGAAGCATTCAAACTTCCGCGAAGCGAAAATCAAACACGTAGCTCAGCGGAGTATCAAACGTGAGCGAAGCGAAGCATCAAACAGTGAAGCGCAGCGGAACGTCAAACACGGAGCGTAGCAGAGTATCAAACTTGGAGCGAAGCGAAGTAAACCATTTCACAACACAAAACACCCCCTGTTCATATAATTTATAAAAATACTTAAACAATATTTAAACAAAATTACTACCTTGCTGTTCATAATCTAAACTTTAAAAATTGAACATCATGAGAGTAATTATTAATATAGCGACTTTGCTGGCTCTTTTCTTACTTGGTGCTTGCAGTAGTAAACAGTTGTCGCCTCCGGTATTTCAAAATATCGAATCGAACATAGATGCCGACGGCACTGTGCTTGAAATAAAATTTATAAAAGGCCCCTACCACAATTATCCCACGTTCTCATTCTGGATTGAAGATTTGGAGGGAAATTTCATTGAAACACTTTTTGTGACACGCTACCTGGCTACTGGTATTTACGGTCATGGCTCCCTAGGCGAAGGCAAGTGGGACAACAAGCCCGGCGAAGCACAACGCCCTTCAACCCTACCCTACTGGCTGCATAAAAAAGGGCCGGTAAACAACAGTGGTGATTTGTTGCCTAGTCCCGAAAACCCCATGCCCGACGCAATAACCGGAGCAACCCCTTCGGGCGACTTCATACTTACCACACGTGCTTCGGAGAAACTGCCCGAAAAATTCAGACTAATGATGGAAATTAACCAGCCCTGGGACTGGAACGAGCATTGGCACAACGCACTTCACCCCGACGATTTCGACTACAAAGCCTCGTGCCAACCTGCCTTGGTTTATTCGGTTAGGGTCGATAAAAACAAACCCGATTCGGAGTTCTACCTCAACCCCATAGGGCACAGCCATTATGCAGGTCGCGATGGCGAACTCTATACCAACCTTACCACCATTACCACTGCCCACGAAATAGCCCATAAAGTTGTGGTAAGCACCAAATAAAAAGATAACAAATAAACCATTTTCCAAACCGTGTAAATTGAAAAAAGATGAAATTCTTTCACACAATCATATTATTATTGTTAACTACAACTTTTCTTTATGCCCAGAATGGTGTAGTTCGAGGAACAGTTGTAGATGCTACCACCAACGAGCCGCTACCCTTTGTAAACGTGGTAGTAATGGGAACACTAACAGGAACAGTAAGCGACATCGACGGCAACTTTCAGCTCTTTAACCTGAATCCTGGTTTTATAAGGCTCTCAGCCTCGTTTATTGGCTTTCGCGATGCTATATCCGACGAATTCCAGGTAACCAATGCCAACGTGGCCAACATAACCATACGCATGGAGGAATCAGATCAAATCATCGAAGAAGTTACCGTTACTGCAAGCCCGTTCAGGCGAACCGAGGAAAGCCCCGTTTCGCTACGAAGTATAAGTATTGGCGAAATTGAAACTAACCCCGGTGCCAACCGCGACATATCAAAGGTTATACAATCCTTCCCCGGTGTGGCTTCATCTCCATCTTTTCGTAACGATTTAATTATACGTGGAGGAGGCCCTTCGGAAAGTGTTTTTTACCTCGATGGAATTGAAGTACCCAACATCAACCACTTTGCCACGCAGGGAGCTTCGGGTGGTGCAGTGGGTATTATAAATGCCGATTTTATTCGCGAGGTGCGTTATTACGGCGGTGCTTTTCCTGCCAACCGGGGCGATGCCCTGAGCGGGGTGCTCGAATTCAATCAGGTGGACGGGAACAACGAAAAGTTGAGGTTCCGGGGCTCGCTGGGGGCTGCCGAAGTAGCCGCAACACTCGATGGCCCAATTGGAGAGAAGACCACCTTCATTGTATCAACACGCCGTTCGTACCTGAACTTTTTGTTCAGCATTCTCGAATTGCCTTTTTTGCCCACATTTAACGATATGCAATTCAAAGTAAGGACACGCATTGACCAAAAAAACGAAATATCTTTCATAGGGCTTGGGGCAATCGACCTTTTCGATCTAAACACCGGAATTGAAGAGCCCGATGAACAACAGGAATTTATCCTTAGCAACATTGCGGTAAACGAACAATGGACTTATACCCTGGGTGCAGTTTACAGGCATTTCCACGGAAACGGTGTATTTTCCGCTGCTTTGAGCCGCAACCACCTTAACAACAGGTCTACAAAATATTTCGAAAACGACGATTCGGATCCGCTGAACCTTACGCTCGATTACCTTTCGAATGAAATTGAAAACAAAATTCGGATTGAAAATACCAACCGGATAAATGCGTGGCGGTTCAATTACGGTATGAATGCCGATGCGGTTACTTATACAAACGACACCTATCAAAAGCGCTTTTTTGGAGGACGGCAGGTCGAAATTGACTACAGCACCGACCTTAACCTATTGCGCTGGGCCTTGTTCGGTCAGGTGAGCCGTAACTTTTTGGCCAATCAAATAAGTGTTTCGCTCGGAACACGTTTCGATGCCAACAATTATTCGGCCAGTATGAGCAACATGTTTGAGCAGTTTTCGCCACGGCTTTCGGCATCGTACAACCTGAGCGACAGGTTCAGTATAAACGGTAACGTGGGCAGGTACTATCAGCTGCCTCCTTACACATCGCTTGGATATAAAATCGACGGTGTGTATGTGAACAAGGAAAACAACCTGAAATACATTCGTGCCAACCACTACATTACAGGGGTTGAATATAAGCCCCGGCAAATGATTCAATTTACAGCCGAAGGTTTTCTGAAAACTTATGCCGACTACCCGTTTTCTGTGAATAATAACATCAGTCTTGCAAACATTGGAAACGACTTTGGTGTGGTTGGCGATGAAGAAGTGCTTTCAATTGCCGAGGGCCGTGCTTACGGTCTTGAACTGCTGGCGCGCATCAACAATCAGAAAAACCTGAATGCCAACATTTCTTACACCCTTGTGCGCAGTGAGTTTAAAGATATTGAAAGCGGAAAGTATATTCCGTCATCGTGGGACAGCCGCCACCTTGTTACGGCTTTTGGTACCTATAAGTTCAATAAAGAATGGAGCTTTGGGGCCAAGTGGCGCTTTGCGGGCGGTTTGCCTTACACTCCTTACGACTTAGATAAGTCGTCGTTAATTCCAGCATGGGAGGCAGCGGGGCGCGCATATTTCGATGAAGACAGAATTAACAGCGAACGTTTCGGTGTTTTCCACCAGCTCGATTTCAGGGTCGATAAAGCTTTTTATCTCGAAAAAATTACCGCAAAGTTCTACATCGACATACAAAATGCTTACAATTATCAGTCAGAATCACTCGATATAGTTATCCGCGACCGCGACGATAACGGCAACTTCATTTTGCTCGATAACGACACACGTTACCAGTTGAGGTTGGTTGAAAACCGCTCAGGAACCATACTTCCCACTCTGGGGATAATTATTGAATTTTGATAGGGAAGCAATTATAATAAAGAGGCTTTTGAGTTACTTTCAATGCCGCGAAATATTATGCCGGTTACGCATACTTCAGCTGGATATAAAAGCAATTTTGTATTCAACTCATAAACACTATATTTGTAAACACAATTCTTAAAACAATGGGAACAGCAACAATTAAAATAGACACTAATAGCAGAAAAGCCCGATATTAGTTAGACTTAATTATAGAGCTCTCAAAAAACAGAGAATTGAATTACTATATTCGATGAAAAATCAGAGTTTATGAAAAGTTCGAATAAAAGTTTTGAAGAACTTGAAGTCGCAAATAAAAGGAAAATAAAAACCAATTCAGCCCGAGAGCTTCTCGACAAACTATGATTCATGTAGTAACAATACCCGAATTTGAAAAATCCAATCACATGCAAAACAATTACCTCATCATAATGGCCGGTGGCGTAGGAAGCCGCTTTTGGCCAATGAGCACCGCGCAAAAACCGAAGCAGTTTTTAGATATCCTGAATGTGGGTCAAACCATGCTCCAACAAACGGTTGAGCGTTTTAAGCATTGTTGCCCCATGTCGAATGTCTTCGTGGTCACCTCCGAAAAATACAAAGCACTGGTAAAAGAACAAGTCCCTAAACTGGACGATTCGCAAATACTACTGGAACCCTGCATGCGAAACACCGCACCCTGCATAGCCTATGCAGTATGGAAAATCAAAAAGCGCAACCCCAACGCCAACATTGTGGTAAGTCCCAGCGACCACCTTGTGGTAAATATACAGGAGTTTGAAAGAGTAATCAAGCAAGGATTAGATTTTACCGCCCACAATGATGCCTTGCTTACCTTGGGCATCAAACCCCACAAGCCCGAAACAGGATACGGATACATCAAACAGGTATCCGAAGTCGGCACATCAACCTCAGAAATCAAAAAAGTAGAGGCGTTTAAGGAAAAACCAACATTGGAACTTGCGAAGGAGTATGTAGCCAATGGCAATTATTATTGGAATTCGGGTATCTTTTTGTGGTCGGCCACTGCCATCGAAAAAGCCATCCGCAACTACCTGCCCAAGCTTGCCAATATTTTTGATACCCTGGCACCCTCACTTGATGAAGCAAAGGAGCATGAAGCCATTCAACAACATTTTCCCACATGCCCAAATATCTCGGTCGATTACGGGATTATGGAACATGCCCCAAACATTTATGTTTACCCTTCCGATTTTGGTTGGAGCGACATGGGAACATGGGGATCGCTGCACGAGCTGGCTCTCAAAACTAACGAAGCAAACGTGCTAAAAGGAAACATCCACACCTTCGACACAAGCGACAGCATCATCCGCATCGACAACAACAAAAAAGTAGTAGTACAAGGGCTCAAAGGCTACATAGTAGTAGAAACCAACGAAGCACTACTGATATGCCAACGGAAGGAAGAACAACGAATCAAGGAGTTTCAAAGCTAAGGGGCACATAGAACAGCCTGTCACGCATGACATGAACACCTTAATCACGAAAAGCGTGAAACAAAAAGAAATCAACACCTTCTCCTTAGCCCAATCGTTAACATTTTTTTCACTTTGCGCCTTAACACCTTTGCGGTACTTTAGGTAAAATTTTTGTGTTCTTCTATAAAATTGCCACACCAGCCAATACCGTGTCTTCGTTCTCAGCTTTCCTATTTAGCGTGGGCTGTGTTTATGCGTTTATTGAAAAGATAACGAAAAGCGTATATTAGTGTGATGATCATAAACGAAGTTTCGGCGGGTTGTGGCCACAGATGCATGGCCATTGCTACTACCGCAATGATTGCGAATGCAGTCCATACCCATTTGCTTTGATTCCTCTTATTCACTAAGAATGAAAACAGAAATACTACCTGCGCCGGCAACAGCCATAGTATATTGAGATTGTAATTAGTGGCTACATGGTCGGTGCCTACCCACATAAAAAAAAGAAACAATCCGGCCACCACCGCAATTGCATTAAGTGTAATATCAAGCCATTTGAAATATTTCCCGGTGCGTATTTCGCGATAGGTTACAAGAACAACGAGCAGCAGTAGTGCTCCAAAAAAAAGTGCAGGATCGCTTAGAATATTGTAGGAAAAGTCGTGTTGCGATTCGAGTAAACGCCTCTCACCAATTACCAGCGGGTGTTTTTTGCCTTCGCTACTGATGCTTGCTTTGCCAAACTCGTGTTGCATATGCTCGGGCAGGTACATATAGTCAAATGGAGTGGCTCTTTTGTCGGATGCGAGACCCAAAATAAGGTTGATACCAAACTTTGTCCAGGGTGTATGTTCCAGATAGGGAAACAACAGTTGCCGGAAAGTGTATCCGGTATCGGTATCGTTGAAGTCGATTTCGCCGGTGGCAGCTTCAATTACTATGTCCCGGATGCGTGTAGCGCAGTTGTCATAGAAAAAATCGTATTGATAAAAGCGGTTTTCAGGCTGCAGGTTTTCTTCCAGTAATCTGAAAAGATTTTGTGTTTCATCAATTTTCAGGTTAAGGGTTTGAGCGCTTACGCCAATACCACGGTGTTGGTATTCGTTCAGAAAACGATTATTTGTGGTAACCGAAAGCATGTAGTCGAGTTTTCCACGAATGAATTTGACGTAAAAATTGGGCGTATTGAAATCGAAAGTGCCATAATTGTATAGGCGGTCGATGCCATTTGCAGGATCGCTAATCCAAAGTGCGCTGTGTCCAAAACCGGCATATAGCTCGGTGCCGGGCTCGCAGGTAAACATCACTGCTCTTGATTGCTCCGAGAGTTGTGGAACTTGTGCTTTTCCGGAAATACTGAACAACAAAATATACAGGATGCTTATAGTTATGATGCGCATTTTATTTACTTTTAAATTATAATTGCGAATATAAGAGCAATTTTGATACTAAAAAAATGCTTTTATTTCTTCATTTATTACTAATTTGCATTGAATGAAAACACCACTATCTATACTTCTTTTATCTCTCCTTCAGTTCTTTCTTGTTTTTCAAGTACCGGCAACTGAACCTGATGACACACTTAGCATTCGAACCAATGTAGACAAATCGATGCTGACAACTGCCATCGTTACTCAATCAGCAGTTTATATTGGCGGAATATCGTATCTCAGTTTTGTGTGGTACAAGGATCAAGAACGAGTACCCTTCCATTTTTACAACGATAATGCAGGATACCTCCAAATGGACAAGTTTGGGCATGCATATGCCGCGTATTTCGAAAGCTATGTGTGTTACAACTGGTTGCGAAAAGCAGGTGTGCCTAAAAACAAGGCTTTGTTGTACGGGGGTACTATGGGATTGGTTTTACAAACACCAATTGAAATATTTGACGGAATGTACGAAGGGTGGGGCTTTTCGTGGGGCGATATGCTAGCTAATGCTGCAGGTTCTGCACTGCTAATAACTCAAGAATTGCTTTTTGATGAGCAGATTATTCGGCATAAATTCAGCTTTTCGAAATCGGAATATTTCGACCAGGCTAATGGGTACCTTGGAAAAACAGTTTTTGAAAGTTTCTTTTACGACTACAACAGCCACACTCATTGGTTCTCTGTTAATGCGAACCGTTTTTTCATGAAGGATAAACTACCGTCGTGGATAAATGTCTCGTTGGGCTACAGTGCAAACGGCATGCTAGGCGAGTTTGAAAACAGACAGTTCTATCGTGGTGTACGCTTGCCCGAGGTTGACCGTACCCGCCAGTTTTTGTTTTCACTTGATGTTGATTGGGAAAAAATCCCAACTAATTCTCGTTTTCTCAGAGGAGTTTTTAAAGGGCTTAATTTCGTTAAACTTCCATTTCCTGCCATTGAAATGAATTCACAAGGAAAAATGAGGGGATACTGGATTTATTTTTAGAATATTGAAGTAGCTTTAGAAAAAAAACATTATAAAACCACGAAGGCACAAATCACGAAGACAACACAAAGCATAATATGCATATAATGTTTTTTGTGAAATATTAGAGCGCCTTTGAGCCTTCGTGGCATTTTTTAATTTACAGCTATTGAAAACAACCTTGTTTATTTCTTAAAAACTGTTCCTTTCTCATGTACGTTTGTCACGGCACGCCCCGAGGGGTCGGCATTGTTTTGGAACGAAACATCCCATGCCAATGCATCGGCAGTGCTGCAGGCAATTGATTTTACCGAAGGAACACAGGCTGCAGCTTCGGAGCTGGGAAAGTGTTCTTCAAAAATTGAACGGTAATGATATTCTTCTTTCGATAAAGGAGTATTTACCGGAAAACGGAATTTTGCATTTTCCATCATTTCATCGCTTACTTTGTCTTTGGCAATTTGTTTAAGCGTATCAATCCAGCCGTAGCCCACTCCATCGGAGAATTGTTCTTTTTGACGCCATGCCACGCTTTCGGGCATCACATCTTCAAAAGCTTTGCGTAACACCCATTTTTCCATTTTACCGGGACCGGCCATTTTGTCTTTCGGGTTAAGGCGCATGGCCACATCAATAAATTCTTTGTCGAGGAAAGGTACACGCCCTTCAACACCCCATGCGGCAAGCGATTTGTTGGCACGCAAGCAGTCGTAAAGATTCAACTTGCTAACCTTACGGAGGGTTTCTTTGTGGAATTCCTCGGGGTTTGGTGCCTTGTGGAAATAAAGGTAGCCGCCAAAAATTTCATCGGCACCTTCGCCGGTAAGCACCATTTTTATGCCCATCGATTTAATTACCCTTGAAATCATGTACATTGGAGTTGAAGCCCTTACGGTAGTTACGTCGTAGGTTTCGATATGATAAATTACATCGCGTATTGCATCGAGTCCTTCCTGTATGGTGTAATTAATTTCGTGGTGAATTGTGCCTATATGGTCGGCTACTTTACGGGCAGCGGCCAAGTCGGGTGAGCCATCAAGGCCAATCACGAAAGAGTGTAGCTGAGGCCACCATGCATCCTTTTGGTCTTCATCTTCGATACGTTTAGCCGAGAATTTTTTTGCCAGTGCCGAAGTAATGGATGAATCGAGCCCGCCTGATAAAAGCACACCATAAGGCACGTCGGACATGAGCTGACGATGTACTGCATCTTCAAGTGCTTTTTTGAGGTCTTCGATACTTGTGGGATTGTCTTTCACGTTTTCGTAGTCCATCCAGTCGCGTGTGTACCAACTTTTTATTTCACCGTCTTTGCTGTACAAATAACTGGCGGGAGGAAACTCCTGTATTTTAGTACATACGCCTTCCAAAGCCTTTAATTCCGAAGCTACATAAAAGTTTCCATGCTTGTCCCAACCCATGTACAATGGAATTATGCCTATATGGTCGCGGCCAATAAGATATGCATCTTCCACTTCATCATATAAACAAAAAGCAAAAATCCCATTCATGTCGTCGAGGAATTTTTCCTTTTTCTCCTGGTAAAGTGCAAGTATTACCTCGCAGTCCGATTTGGTTTGATACTCGTACACATCCTGTGTTTGTTCGCGTAAGGTTTTGTGGTTGTAGATTTCGCCATTCACGCCCAGTATCAGTTTTTTGTCTTTACTGTATAGCGGTTGTCCGCCCGAAGCGGGATCGACAATTGATAAGCGCTCATGAGCTATAACGGCTTTTTCACCACAGTATATTCCCGACCAATCGGGTCCGCGGTGACGGATTTTTTTTGACTGTTTTAATACTTGCTGTCGGAGACTAGCTGCCTCTACCTTTAAATCGAATACTCCTACAATTCCGCACATATATCTTTGTTTTTTCAGTTATTTACTTCTTTATTCTTGAATTATGATGCAATAATAATCATAATGACACAATAAAAGCATAAAATGTTTCAAAAAATCAGTTTTTTATTAGAAAATTAACTTTTGGGATGTGAGAAGTGAGCTTTGAGTAATGAGTATTGAGATGACTATTGACTAATATGTCTGCTGCATTTTTTTCTTCCATAATTTATACCACGCAATTGCATTTAGGACAAGTGATATCATTAATGCAGTTACTAACAACCACAAAGTAAGAGAATCGATGAGTATGGAATCAAAATCGAAACCGGTAATACGGTCGGCCAGATATTTCACATACGATGAAGGCATATTGCGTTCACCAAGTTTATGCAAAACATCAAAATGCCAGTCGGTGAGCGGACAATAGCCGGGAGTATTGTAAAAGTACCCCAAAACAGTCCACGAAGCAGCAGTAAGCATTAGGGTTACAAGGTTCGCAAGCCTTGTACGTTTCCATATCCATCCAAACAAATTGAAAAAGATAAGGGCTGTATGGAATACAACAAAAAATATGTCAGCAATCTTGAGCATTAGTCAAAATTAAAAAATCACTTCAACATTTGCAGGGGTTTTTTGTTAGTTTCGGTACTTTTGTACTTCAATTATTTACAGATGATGAAAAGATTTAAAGAGAAGTGGAATATTGAATCGAACTGGCAACTTGCGCTGATTCTAATTGTATTTTCAGTTACTGGCAGCGCAGCTTTAGTAGTACGCAAGCTGGTTTTCGGGTGGATAGGCGTTACTCCTGAAACAGAATGGTGGATTAGAGTACCATTATATATCGCCATATTATTTCCGGCTTATCAAATATTGCTTTTAATTGTAGGGACTACCTTTGGTCAATTCAGGTTTTTCTATGCTTTTCAGAAGAAAAGTATGGGTTTTATGTGCCGTAAAAGAAAAAATTCGGATATTGAGGCTTGATAAATAAAAAATGAACAAGAAAGCCATCTTGCTTGTCAATACAGGCACACCCGATGCACCCACAGTAAAGGAGGTCAGGAAGTATCTGTTTCATTTTCTGAACGACCCCCGGGTAATTGATCTTCCATGGCTTACCCGCAAATTACTGGTGAATCTGATTATTGTTCCTTTCAGGTCGCCAAAATCAGCCGGGCTTTATCGCAAAATATGGACACGCGAAGGCTCGCCCCTGCTTCTTCACACACTTACACTCAGAGACAAGCTACAAACAAAACTTGCAGAAAATTTTGATGTATTTGTAGCTATGCGCTACGGTAACCCTTCAATAAAGAAAGCCATTGATGAAATAGGCAGGAGTAATTACAGAGAACTGATTGTGGTGCCGCTTTTCCCTCAATATGCCTCATCCACCACGGGTTCAATAGTTGATGCTGTAAAATGCGAAGCTGAAAAATGCAAACTGGAAGTGCGTTTTGTTGAGCAGTTTTACAAGCACCCGGCCTTTATAAATGCTTTTGCTTCAAAAATAGAGGTTTACAAACCGGCTGTTTATGACCATGTGGTATTTAGCTACCACGGTCTGCCCAACAGGCATCTCGACAAAAGCCATCCCGGAATTTCACATAAAAACTGCACTTGCGAACACCGGATGCCAACACACGGTTCGCATTGCTACAAAGCCACATGCTACGAAACCACTCGCTTGCTGGCTCTGAAGCTTGGCTTAAAACCCGAAAATTACACCGTAGCTTTTCAGTCGCGCCTCTCGAATAACTGGATGACCCCTTTTACCGACCACGTACTGAAAGATCTTGCCCAAAAAGGCGTAAAAAAAGTACTCGTTACGGCACCTGCCTTTGTAGCCGACTGCCTCGAAACCACACTTGAGCTGGGCGTAGAGTACCGTGAACTGTTTATCCAAAGCGGAGGAACAGAGTTATGCCTTGTTGAAAGCCTTAATGCCGATGACAAATGGGTTAAAGCGCTTGCGGAGATCATTATAACTTAATACCTACTAAAAACTAATCCCAATACCCACATACATATTGCGGGGCTGTCCGGGATAATAATATCTGCGGGGAGTGGAACCAAATCCGGGCGCATTAGGCAATACCATTGACACATAATGTGCATCGAAAATATTATTAACTCCACCGTTTATGCGAATTGCAAAATCACCTGAAACTACGAGCTTATGACTAATTTTCAGGTTACTCACAGTATATCCCTCCACATCGAGATCGTTGGCATCGGTAAGATATTGCGATCCGCTAACGCGGGTATTGAAATAAAATTGAAATCCATCGAAAGGCAGCCACTCCAGACCAAAAGTTAAGGCAGAAGCTGGAATGCCCGGCAAATAATTCCCCGAATGGTCAATCTCGTTGTCGATAAAATCTACAAAAACATTACGCGATAGGTTAAGCGATGCGTCCAGCCTCAACTGTCCCGGAAAGTGCCTTCCCGAGAACAACTGATAGGCACTTTGCAGCTCCACACCCGAATGATTACTGCGTCCGGCGTTTATACCCGTAAACACTTCTTCCGAAATACGCTTAGTGACAAGTAGATTTCTGATCGCGATGTGATACACCACTGCATCGACAAACAGGCGATTATCGAAACCTGTATAACGCAGTCCTGCTTCGTACATCCAGCCCTGTTCCGGTTTTATATCGGGGTTTTTATCGCCTTCGGGCAGCAGGGTTTCTTCGAGCGAGGGCGATGAAAACCCGTGACCCAACGAAGCATACAGTCTGGTACTGCCACTTAATTCATAATTTGCCCCCAGTCGTGGCGACACAATTACAGGAAAGCTAAACGCATCGGCATCGTTCAATAAGCCACTGTAGCGGTAGCTTAGCCGGTTAATATTTAGTCCGGTCGAAAGCAGCAACTTATCACTGACCTGATAATTAGCCATAGCAAAAACATTCCCGAAGGAACGAGTTTCATCAATGTCGTTCACCGTGCTTTCGCTATCCCCTTGGGGCAAAAAGGTGCGCCAATGATGCTTTTCGGTATACAATTCCACCCCGGCTACTGCTCCTAGGCGGTCTTTTTGGTAGTGCAGTTGGTTGCGTATTCCATAACTCACCGACTGCTCTTCGAGGTGATTAAATGGCCTTAACTCAAACTCGTCGCGGTAGGCTACAAATAAAGTAGCATTGTTCGAAAAATTCTCGTTAAGTCTTTGCCTCACACTCAGGCCGGCCAGCACTCGTTGCTGATTTTCATGCCCCTCAACAGCCAGCCAGTTGCTTGCAGCTCGGTGCGGCTCGTGGTCGTACATGTCGCGGTCAATTGAGCTTGGTATTTGGGCTTCGAGTTCCGAAAGTACTACTGTAAGCCCAATCAGTGTTTCATTGATTTGCTTATCGGCAGTAAGGTAAGCCGAGTTGCGGCTGTAGTTGTTGTTTTGCCTGTATCCTTCGGATTGGGTGCGATGAAACGATGCGGTAGCATGCCCGCCTTCATAACCCAATCCGGTAGCCAGGTTCAACTTACGGGTATTGAACGAACCATATTTATAGGAAGCCATCACACTCTCATCGAGCTGAGCGGTACTCAACTTGATGGTGCCTCCCAGCCCCGAGCCGTATAATGCCGACGAGGGCCCCTTTATTACTTCAACACGTGCAAGCCGGTTCACATCAATGTCTTCGAGCAGGGTGACCCCATTCCCATCGGTTAAGGGTATATCATTCAAATAAGCTCTTATGCGATTGGTGGAATAAGGAGTCCGACTGCCAATTCCCCGAATTACTATACGATTGGTATTCAATGCCCCGCTGTGCAAGGTAATACCGGGCACCGAATTCAATTGCTCGGTAATACTTATGTCGCTATAAGCCGATAACTGTTTACTTGTGAGTACCGAAATACTTCCCGGAATACTATTCAATTCGCCTCCAAGCATAGTAGCCGTAACATCGACACTTGCCAATTGTATGGTATCGGCCAATTTACTTTTTTCTACATTTTGTGCCTCAGCCCGGCCTACAAACAAAATGAAACTGAACAAAATAAAGGATACAAAAAAAAAGTGTTTTATATATGCCATAGCTTCTAATATGCATAAAATAATTAGGTGGAAAAAAAATATTTTATACCACTCATAAATTAAAATCAGTGTACCAAACTAAATAAAAGTTTAAAAATCAATAGGAATCAACCTTACTATTTTACCCGGATTTTCGATTGACACATACACATAACCATCGGGGCTTTCCACTACGTTACGCACACGCCCAATGCCTTCAAGCAGCTTTTCCTGATGCACCACTTTGTTTCCATCAAGAACAAGGCGTTCCACATACATAAAGCGCAGCGAGCCCACCAATATGTTGTGCTGCCAGTTTTTATAGCGTTCGCCCTTTACGAAAATCATTCCGCAGGGTGCTATAGAAGGAGTCCATTCCAGCACGGGTTGTTCCATACCTTCTTTCTCGGTAAGTTCGGTAAAAACTGTACCATCGTAATTAATGCCGTAAGAAATCACCGGCCATCCATAATTCAAGCCCGGCTCAATTAAATTAAGCTCATCGCCACCGCGTGGCCCGTGTTCAGTTTGCCAAAACTCGCCTGTTTCGGGGTGTATTACATTGCCTTGCGGGTTGCGGTGTCCGTAACTATAAATAGAAGGCATTGCCCCGGGAGTATTCACAAAGGGATTATCGGCCGGGATACGACCATCGTCGTAAATGCGATGCATTTTACCGTTGTGATTGTCAAGAGACTGCGGATTCACGTCGCGATTGCCCCGATCTCCAATACCAAAAAACAGGTAGCCGTCTTTATCAAACTCGAGCTTGCAACCGAAATGATGTGCTCGGTTTGTGGCAGGTAGTCCTTTAAAAATAACATCCACATCGAATAATTCGTTGTTTCGCAGTCGTGCCCGTAACACAGCGGTATTACCACCATCCTGCCCGGCTTCTTCGGCCACATAAGAATACGCGATGTAAATCCACCCGTTTGTGTCGTACTCGGGGTGTAGTTTAATGTCGAGTAAACCACCCTGTCCTCTTGCATAAATTGGTGGCAAACCACTTATTTCGTACAATTCATTGTCTGAAAAACGATACAAAGTGCCTGAACGCTCAGTAATGAGCAAATCGCCATTGGGCAAAAACTCAAGCCCCCAGGGAATATCTAGGCCACTCACCACGGTGTCGACTACAAAGCGAAACTCGTCGCTATTGTGAATAGCCGTGAGTGTGGATGCAGGTTGTTGGTCACTTTCTTCGGGCAGTTCAGCCCTCACATAATCGGCCAAAGCTACTATTTCATCATCAGAAAAGGTTTTTCTGAATGCCGGCATTCCCATTTCGGGCAGCCCGCCGATTATTGAGGCTATGATTGCATCGTTGTTGTCGGCTGTCATCCAATCCTTCTGCTCAAAGCGATTCAATGTCAAGCCATGACAACCTGCACAGTAATTCAGATAGTTCTCTTCGGCCGAACGGTTAAGCCGGTTTTCTCCGTTAGTGTTTTTACACGATTGGAAAGTCATACTTAAACCAATCACAAATACTATGGCAAGTATTAAAACTGGTAATTTTTTATTCATCTCAGTCTATTTTAATTATCTTATAAATTATTTTCATTCATTTTTTACTACGCGTATTCAAAAGAACTCACAAGCTTTTCCAATAAACACGAATGCAATACAAGATATTAAAAAGAAACAGCATAAACAGTAAAGTAGTTTAAAAAAACTTCGGCATTCAACTTTGGCAACATTTTTGCTTGCAACAATAACATAAAACAAATAGCCATGAGAACACTACTTTACATATTGATATTCACATTCGGAACAGGCCTCAGCTTTCAGGCAGAAGCCGCCCGCCAAGCATATCCGCAACATCGTGTTCCGGCTGAAAAAAAATTCAACATTTACCCAATACCACTTGTTGAAGAGGGATTTTTAAATATCGAAATGGAAGAACCGGGTGAATTGCATATTGAATTTTTCGACATAACCGGAAAAAAAATCAAAACCATCACAAAAAATCATGTCGATGCAGGTGAACAGATAATAAATTTCAACATTTCAGAGTTAAAAGAAGGGATTTACTTTTGTAAAATAAGAACCCGAACCTTTGAAAAAGCAAAAAGAATATTAGTTAGGCGCTAATTTTTCATACATCCGAAACACAAATTTTGTCACAAAAAAGGGGAAGTCAGCTTAAGGCTTCTTCTTTTTTTTTAATACTCGTATATCTTTATTTTTCCTAAATTTGCAGAAATAATTGCAAAAAAACGAACATGTCGATACATAAAGAAGTGAAAAAAGTGACCACGCATGTGCTTTCTGAAATGAAACTGCGCGGAGAAAAGATTTCGATGCTCACTGCATACGATTTCAGTATGGCAAAACTGGTGGATCAATCAGATATTGATGTGATACTGGTGGGCGATTCGGCCTCGAACGTGATGGCCGGTAACGAAACCACCCTGCCCATAACCCTCGACCAGATGATTTATCATGGCAAATCGGTGGTAAAAGCAGTTTCGCGTGCTCTGGTTGTAGTCGATATGCCTTTTGGAACCTATCAGGGAAACTCAAAAAAAGCAGTACAATCTGCTATACGCATTATGAAAGAAACCCACGCCGACGCGGTAAAAATTGAAGGTGGAAAAGAAGTTATCGAATCGATAAACCGAATTATCTCGGCC
>SKHV01000380.1 GCA_007116765.1 Prolixibacteraceae bacterium
ATGAAAACAAAAGCATTCAATACTATTAAAGCATTCACACTGCTTTTGAGCATGATTTTTATAGCTTCAGGCTGTAGCAATCTCTTCAATAATCCTCTTGAAGACAAAGAAACCGGAGAAGATATTACAATGTTCCTAATCGACTTAAATTTCTTCGATACCAAGCTTTCTTTCAACTTTATTGATGAAGCAAATGGCGAAAATATCGAAGATGCCGAGATAAAAGTATTTTTCGACGGCGACAAAGCAAATGATTTAGTCGATATTAACGGAGAAAAGCAAAGCGAATACATTGTACGCGACGGAGAGCTGAATTTGTTCCTCGATCCCAATGTAGAAATATCGGCAAACAATCCGCTGGATCTTACCGTAATAGTATATGTAGATGACTTCACTTATTTTGCTTATCCCAAAGAATTTTACTACACCGAAGCAGGAGATTACGACATATTGGTTGAATTGATCCGCACCGGAGAAGAGTTGAAATCGGCCCAATTACTTCCGGGCAACGAACCCTTCGAAGTGAGGTTCAATGAAAATATCATTGAAAATGATAACAACTGGTACTTTCAAAGCCAGTCCAAAACCCAAAACGGGAAAGTATACTACAGCGCATTTCAAGCCAGAACCAGAACCGACGGAACGTTAAGTTCAAGCAACTTTAGTCAAGACGAAACACTTTTCGATGCCTGGGGTATTGAAGGCAATTATTATGAATCAGGATCAAAATCTTTTGCCCTCACTAATAACGATGTTGAAACAAAGAGCAACTACCTATTTTTTCAGGCCTTTTCAGCTACAAAAAGGAACAACGTGCAGAGATGCTTAAGCGGCATAAACATATCTGTTTCTGAGCAGTTTGGACAGACCGGAACCGCTCGCTTTAACTACACCTTAACCATCAACAACGAGGTAGTTGCCAACGGAAGAATAGGCGGAGCTGAAATGCCTTTCATAATCAATACCGGAGCATTCTATCACCCTGAAGGCGCCACCTCTGCCATTCTCAACATTGTGGGCGACGGACAATACGATCTGGAACCACAACAAATCAACATTGATAATTTTTGTGGCGCAACTGTAAATGTAACTGCAAAACCCAAAAGCGGACTCGAATCATATAAGATTGTGACCTCGTTTGTATGCCCCGGGAATCAATTTGGTGTTGCTCCCTCAATAAGAGGAAAATTTAAAATTAAAGATTCAAGCGAACCCTGGACTCAGTTTGTATTTTCGGAAGGTATTGCTACCTTAAAACTAAAACCGGGCGAAACCTACACCATACAAGGAACAGTAGGAAGCGAATCGGCTACCTTTAACCTGCCAACAAGCGAGGCTGGTATAGCCGGAGTGTTGACTCAACTAGAAAGCGACACCCCTGAAATTGATGACATAAAATTCAACTTTTCGAAAAACAGCAACAATGTAACGGTAATCAATATTGAAGTGATTTTTAAAAGAAACGAATGTCCGTTCTAAACAAAAGTGTTAATGTTTTCAATTAACATACGTTTAATAAACGCACATTTACTTCTAAAATCGCAATTAAAAACGTTAAACAGTTTTCATTTTTAAAAAATATTACCATATTTGCATCAAATTATAAAAACACGATGATTAAAAGCATGACCATATCGCTCATTAGCCTACTAGGTATTCTAATTCTCACAAAGCTGAGCTGAGGGTGGTATGTATATGCATTAAGAATATAAAATATTCAAAAAGCCATTCTCAAATAAAGAGAGTGGCTTTTTTTTTGAAAAGAAACTGATAAATAAATGTTAAACCACCGGAAAATATATTTTTCGGCTAAAAACAAATAAGATGAGTGACAGATTGTACATTTTCGACACCACCTTGCGCGACGGCGAACAAGTTCCCGGTTGCCAGTTAAACACCATTGAGAAAATTGAAGTGGCAAAAGCGCTTGAGGAACTGGGTGTGGATGTTATCGAAGCCGGCTTCCCGGTTTCAAGCCCCGGCGATTTCAATTCGGTTGTAGAAATATCGAAAGCAGTTACCTGGCCAACAATATGTGCCCTTACACGCGCAGTTGAAAAAGACATCGACGTGGCAGCCGAATCACTAAAATATGCAAAAAAAGGCAGGATACATACCGGAATAGGCACATCGCCCTACCACATAAAATTTAAGCTTAACTCGAACGAAGACGAAATTTTACAACGTGCTGTTGCAGCCGTGAAATATGCAAAAAAATACGTCGAAGACGTTGAGTTTTACGCCGAAGATGCCGGCCGCAGCGACAATGTTTACCTTGCTAAAGTTGTAGAAGCGGTTATTAAAGCCGGTGCCACAGTAATCAATATTCCCGACACTACCGGGTATTGTTTGCCGCACGAGTACGGCGAAAAAATCAAATTCCTGATGGAAAACGTGAAAGGCGTTCACAAAGCCGTTTTATCAACCCACTGCCACAACGACCTTGGTATGGCAACTGCTAATTCGGTTAGCGGTATTTTAAACGGTGCCCGCCAGGTTGAAGTTACCATAAACGGTATTGGCGAACGTGCAGGGAACACTTCGCTCGAAGAAGTGGCCATGATTTTCAAAAGCCGTGAGAAAGAATTGGGCATATCAACAAATATCAACACCAAGCACATTTACAAAACAAGCCGCATGGTTTCAAGCTTGATGAACATGCCGGTGCAACCCAACAAAGCGATTGTGGGTCGTAACGCTTTTGCACACTCATCAGGTATACACCAGGATGGTGTATTGAAGAACCGCGAAAACTATGAAATTATCGACCCCAACGATGTGGGCATCAACGAATCGTCGATTGTGCTTACAGCCCGCAGCGGTCGTGCAGCTTTGAAACACCACATGGAAAACCTGGGATTCACACTTACCAAAGAAAAACTTGACGAAGTTTATCAGGAGTTCCTGAAACTTGCCGATAAAAAGAAAGACATAAAAGAAGACGACCTGCTTATGTTGGCCGGTGAGGTACGCCGTGAAAACCACCGCATAAAACTTGATTATTTGCAAGTTATATCGGGCAAATCGCTTGAGCCTATGGCAAGTATCCGTCTCGAAATTGGTGGTGAAAAATTTAGTGCCACTTCAAGTGGTAACGGACCGGTCGATGCTGCAATAAATGCCGTTAAACAAATTATCACTCGTCAGGTTACTTTAGAAGAATTCCTGATACAGGCCATCAACAAAGGAAGCGACGATTTCGGAAAAGTACACATGACTGTTGCACACGGCGAAAGAAACTACAACGGTTTTGGAGCGCACACCGACATCATCACCGCATCGGTTGAAGCCTTTTTAGATGCAATAAATAAAATTCCAACGGTTAAAAAATAAATTACATATATGACAGCAAAAACATTATTCGACAAAATTTGGGATGCTCACGTAGTAAAAGAAGTAGAAGGAGGGCCAAATGTGCTATACATCGACCGTCACTTTATTCACGAAGTAACCAGCCCTGTGGCTTTCTTAGGGTTGAAAAGCCGCGGTTTGAAAGTGTTCCGCCCCGATCAAACCACTGCTACACCCGACCACAACGTGCCAACTGAAAACCAGCACCTTTCGATTGTTGACGAACTCAGCCGCCATCAGGTGGAGATGTTGCGCCTCAATTGTGAAGAACACGGCATTGCGCATTACGGCCTTGGCAACGACGGGCATGGAGTGGTACACATAATTGGCCCCGAACAAGGCATTACCCAACCGGGTATGACCATTGTATGCGGCGATAGCCACACTTCAACGCACGGTGCTTTTGGCGCAGTTGCCTTTGGTATTGGCACCAGCGAAGTTGAAATGGTACTGGCAAGCCAGTGCATTATGCAGCCAAAGCCTAAGAGAATGCGCATTACAATCGACGGTGAACTGAAACCCAATGTTACCGCAAAAGACCTGGTGCTTTATGTAATTGCCAAAATTTCGACCAGCGGCGGTACAGGCCACTTTGTTGAATTTGCAGGTTCGGCTATACGTAGCTTGAGCATGGAAGGTCGCATGACGGTATGTAACATGAGTATAGAATGTGGTGCCCGTGGCGGTATGATAGCCCCCGACGAAAAAACGTTTGAATACGTAAAAGGACGTAAATTTGCTCCACAAAGCGAAGCATGGGACAAAGCATTGGATTATTGGAAAACACTCAAAACCGATGAGGATGCTGTTTTCGACACCGAATACACTTTTGATGCAGCCGATATTGAACCCATGATAACTTACGGAACGAACCCGGGCATGGGAATCAAAATTAGCGAAAATATTCCCACCAGCGAAGGATTGATTGGAAACGACAAAAAGAGTTTCCAGAAATCGCTCGAATACATGGGCTTCAGTGAAGGTGAACCTATACAAGGAAAACCCGTCGATTATGTTTTCATTGGCAGTTGCACCAACGGACGCATTGAAGACTTTCGCGTGTTTACGAATTACATAAAAGGCAAGAAGAAAGCCGACAATGTGGTGGCATGGTTGGTACCCGGTTCGGTAGCTGTTGAAAAACAAATTCGTGAAGAAGGATTGGTAGAAATACTCGAAAATGCAGGTTTCGAACTGCGCCAGCCGGGCTGTTCGGCATGTTTGGCTATGAATCCAGACAAAGTTCCTGCCGGAAAGTATTCCGTATCAACCACCAACCGTAACTTTGAAGGACGACAAGGACCAAAAGCACGCACATTACTGGCCAGCCCGTTGGTTGCAGCAGCCTGTGCGGTAAGCGGGGTAGTAACAATTCCGGAGAAGATATAATTTACTATTTACTATTTATTATTTACTATTTATTATTTTTTGCATGTTCCGGAAACACTAAAAATTTTGAATTGCTGTATTTAATTAATGATTAGTAAATAATAAATCATAAATAAAAAATTTCTTTTTATGGATAAACAGGAATTAAAGAAACGAACTTATGATTTTGCCCGACGTTGCATTAAGCTTGCAATTGCTTTGCCTCCTACAAAACTTGGCAAACATATCGAAGGACAATTAATCCGTTGTTCGACTTCAGTTCCTGCAAATTACCGAGCAGCATTAGTAGCTCAATCAAAACCCGCGTTTGTTGCAAAAATATCGATTGTAATAGAAGAGGCTGATGAAGCATGCTTTTGGTTAAAGTTGCTTGTAGATGAAGAGTTGTTAGAGGAAAATAAAGTGACTTTGCTTTTACAAGAAGCGGAAGAGTTAACCTCAATATTTGTAAGTACA
>SKHV01000121.1 GCA_007116765.1 Prolixibacteraceae bacterium
CAGGAAAATGTTGTTTATCACTTTCTTTTTACATCAAACCACAACATAAGTGCCGGTTTGGCCTACTATAAGCTGATTACAGAGAGTTTTGTAATCTAAAAAATAGCATTGTAACACAAATGAAGCGGAATAATGTAAGTTTTTTTAATTCTTATTGTATTCAATGCATGAAGATACAATTTTTTTACGTACCTACTTTTCCAAAGTTTTAAACTTTGGAAAAGTTTGAAAAAAGCTTGATAATATCATCGGACTTCAAAATAATTCTAACTGTTTGGGCCCTTCGGGCAAGGGTTTTGTTTTTTTGCCGAGGAAATTGATTATATCGCCATACTGTTTATCGGTAACTGACAGGATGCTCACATGCCCTTTTTCGGGGATAAATCCCCGAACCCTTTTCATGTGCATATTGGCACTTTCTTTACTGGCACAATGGCGTATATACACCGAAAATTGCATCATAGTAAACCCATCTTTTAACAAATCCTTCCTGAAACGCGTTGCCTGACTGCGTTCTTTTTTTGTTTCGACAGGTAAATCGAAAAATACAAAAAGCCACATGATATGATATGCATTTAAACGGATTTGTTCCATTTTTTATAAATTTAACTCTGACAGGTCTATCGACTCTGACTGGGTTTTCTTCATTACCTTTTCCAAAGTTTGGAACTTTAGAAAAGGTGTTTAGCATTAGCTAAAAACAGGATAAACAATTTTACGGCTATCGCCGGAAAAACATTTGGCTAAGGAGGCTGTTGTTATCGATAGCGCGATCATAAGGGGGCGTTTTACCTTGCCAATTTCAACGTCAACAGCCATTAATTCAAGCAGTTTAGCTTTATGTTCTTTTTCAAGAATCATAACATCGGGATATTGTATGTATAAACTAAGCGCTATTTCATCGACATACGGCCGATAGGGCTCCATAATATCGTCGGCCAGGCAAAAAGCATTGTAGCGGTTATGGTGGTGTATGCCCAAGGTAGAAAGCAGTCCTGAGCCCGAAAGTGCACGGGCAACAGCCGAACGCAATAGGATATAACCATAGTTTAAAAAATGATTGGGAGGTGGCCCGTAACGGTCGCGGTAAAAATCGTTCCCAATTAATGCTTTCCAATACAAGCGCGCGGCAAAGCCTTCGCGATTATCGGAATCGCCGCTTTTTACCGTTTTGGCTATATTCCGAATCCCTTTGGGGTTTCTTCCTTGTTTTTCCAAATGCGCTGCTTGATTAAGAATTTTCGTCTCGATTGTTTGTTTCCACAAACTCTTTTTTAGTGGTTCGGAGGCATCGATCTGCTGTCGGAACACTTCGCTTTGAATATGGTTTGAGTCGAGTGGCAGTAACATAGAAGAAGGCATATGCTTGCTGTCGCAAAATACCACGGCCACGTTAAAAGCATTAAGTTGCTCAATGAGTTTCATGGTAAAGCTGATTTGCGGATGATCGAGCACAATATAGCCAATATCTTCAACCGGAATTGTTTTATCCATTGAGCCATCCTTTGCTTCAAACTGAAATTGATTGTTTTTAAGTGATAAGTGAAAGGGGTTTGAGAAAAAAAGCGTTCTTTTTATCATTTTTCAAAGTTTTATCGAATTATCAAAACTCTTTCGGGTCTTAAAGACCCCGAAAGGTTATGAAGAAGCGGTTTTTATTTGTTTGGCAATTAAATATTTTGGGGATGTACCTGTAAAACGGGCAAATCGATGTGAAGCTGATGAAAGCGATCGATAGATTGCTGACAGTGGTACTTGATAAAATTTTCAGGTTCTGCAAACCATTTTAGAACTTCGGTACGTTTTAAGCGAGTTTTTTTTGGCGATAAAATAGTTAAATACGAAGACCAGGGATACTCAAGCATATCGTTGCAAAAACCATGGTGTACAGGGTTATGATGAATGTAATACACCATGTATTCCAGTTGATCGTTATTGAGTATTTTAACACGTTCGAAAGGATGCTCGAACAAACTACCCGATCGTTTATACCGATTATTGAAAGCTTTAGCGTAAGCATTGAAAAGGTGAGAAAACTGACTGGTGGGCTTATACTTTTTGGGTTTTAAAACGCTTTCGGGTCTCGAAGACCCCGAAAGGTTATCTGCCAACCCCGAAGGGTCTTTCCGACCTTCGGGTGTTTCTTTTTTCATAAACGGGATTTCGCTGACGGTTTTGATTTTTACCAGCAAGTGAAAATGGTTGCCCATAAGACACCAGGCAAAAGTATCGGCTACCGGCGAAATATACTGGTCGTACAACCTGAGAAAATGTTCGTAATTCTCGGAGTGATGAAACAAAGGGCATCCGTTTATCCCACGATTATAAATGTGATAAAAATACCCATATTCAAGTTTTGGTTGCGTTGAAGGCATACTTATCGTTTTTAATTCATAATAAACCGCTTTTATAATCAAACTCTTTCGGGTCGAAAAGACACAGAAAGTTTTACGTTCTAAATAAACGAACAAGTTGACCCCGAAGGGTTTGTAAGACCTTCGGGGGTCTGTATTTTTTTTTATTTTATATGTTCTTCAATAAATCGTTTTGAATACTCGATATCAATTCGACCAAGTTCATCGACCTTTGTTGGAATTGCCCTGAATGTAGAAGGACTTCTCCTTAACACAACTCCTTCGATATAACTAAGATTATCTTCTTTTATTGGTTTTGCATGATCAACATCTCCTGATGAATAATTATGCCTCGCAAGAACAATAATACCATTTTCATCAAACTTAACACTTCTAAACAAGCGTGATTGCAAATCAATACAATTATTCCAATTAATTTCATCGTAATGCTTATCAAAAATCAAGAAAAAATCATCTACATGAATCGTGAATAATTTTGGTAATATAGTGTCTTTTGGCATGTAACCCTTAACTAAGTTTATATTATTAATTAGCCTATATTCCCGATTCATTTTGCCTTTTTCATTAGGAAATAAGTCGCCAAATAGCTGAGCTTCATAATTACTTCCTGCTTCTTTGTCAAAATAAAATTCATGTTTATACTCTTGATCTTGTTTATTTGTACAATCTATCTTCCTAATGGTTTTATATGGAGCTAGTTTTGTTTTCGATGATTTTAAACGAAGCTTTTTAATAATCATAACCCCACTTTTCACAAGTTTCCCTTTATTATTAATAGCATCATATTCAGGAAGAGTTAAAACACCTCCTTGTTCTGAAACAATTTTATCAATTGTTTTATTTAGATTACTACACAATGAATCTATTCTCTCTTTAATTCTTTCATCCTCTATCCGTTCAATATCTTTATTTTTCAATTTCAAAACCGGTATACGTTGCACATAGTATTTTTCGTCATCTTCATTTTTTCTTATTCCATAAGGATTTTGACTATTTAAAGCACCTCTCAAATTCAATTTATTTCTTTCTTCTTTTTCAATCTCCTCAAGTAATGGTTTTCTACGGTCAACCTGCTTGTGATATATAAATACTTCATCTTTTAGTCTTTTCATCTTATCGACAAAGTTCTTCATTGGCTCAGGCAGGAAAATTTTGGCAGCATAATTTCCTTTAAAATAATCCCGTTCGTATTGATGGAATGCTTCTGACATTCGGTTTGCTGTTCCTTTTTCGATACAAGCAACAGTAATAGCATCAATGCAATGATGAATATGATTACTACGATCTTTTTCTTCGTATTCTCCCTGCAAACCCCATATTTTTCTTAGTGTATCAGTAACCTGTCCGTTAATCACATTTACCTTTTTAAAATAAGAATTTAAATACGCACGGGCATACTTGGTAATTAAGCGAGTATCAACTAGATTAGCATTATTGAATTTTGCAGGGATCTCTTCACGCTCAAAGGTTTTGTATTTCTGCGACAAATAATCTAAGCGTAGGCGCGCATAATGCGAACGATACATTAATTCGTCATGTGCTACTGCATCTCCAGTCGCAGCCAGTGCTGCTAATTTATATTTCTTATGCTCTGCCTTTAACGACTCTAAAGAAACATTGAACTGTATGTCTTCTTTAGAGATACTATATGATTTCAAGTATCTGTTTCTATTCTGAATTATTGAATCAAAATTAATCTGCTGTCCTTTAAACGTTAAATCCAAATTAGCAGGTAATTCATCTTGTTTATAATTACGATTAAAATCGGCATTTGCCAGTGTTTTATTGATTAATGAATTATCGTTCCATTTACTACGTGGAATAGTGTGCTCGATATCATATTTCTGATCGGTCAAAAACATACGAGGTGTAATTGTTTCTGCAGTGTAGATACATTGACCGTTTTGTTCAGCATAAAGAATATATCTTGTAATCTGAGTGTCGGTTGGGGGAATAGGTTCAATAGCCACTCCTTCATAACATTCTATAATTTTACGCCGTGCCCAATCCCGAATTGCTTTCTGATCTTTCTGATATTGACTTAATGCACGCCGATAGCTGGCACTGTTTATTTCACGTGCCAACTCAACATTCACTTCGCTATCTTTATCAACCAGTCCTTCTTCAATCAGCTTATTTACCAAATGTTTTATCTGGTGCATAGCTTTGTTGAATACCGGGTTTTTAATAGAACTAATTTCTGGATTCCCTAAGCGTGTTTCAGCTCTAGGATATGATTCCATTGCTGAAGGATGATAAATCTTAGTTATATCTACATTTTCATTCGGGAATTTTTCACTTAAAGTTTCCTTTATAAAATCATTAATGGTTTTCGATGAAAGATATTCCAAATTCTGTGGACGTTTATTTTTTGCCTGTTTTTCATATTTCTTCCAGCATTGTTCCTCCAAATCATTTCTTTTCTCATCAGTCATAGATTCAATTTCAACAATTGAAAACCAAGAGTGTATTTCATTTCTAATCCCATTTTGATGTGCCCATATGCTATTTGGATCATCGCCTAAACTACTCTCATCATTCTTGCATTTTTCGATATAGTTATTTACGACAGCATTTATCTTTTTCTCCAATTCATGTAACGCCATTGCTTCTTTAATGCAAATCTTAATACCATCAATCTCGTCAAAAGATGCTTTTCGACCTAATACATTTTCAATGTTGGCAGTAAAAACCGCATGAGAATATAACATGCCTTCCTTTAAATACGGAAGAATTTTCTTTATTGCAGATTTACTTAAGTTTCCATATCCCTTCACTAATTTGATTTTTCTTGAAAATTCCTCTGCATCAACCCA
>SKHV01000278.1 GCA_007116765.1 Prolixibacteraceae bacterium
AAATAAGTGGCAAGCTGCCACAATGCAGCAGTAGTACAAGTGGTTAAAACCACATCAGTGTGGAGTTCTGTGTTATAGAAAAAATAAATTTGCGAAGTGCCAATAAATAAAGCAGCCAGACGAGCCGCTAATTCGCTATAATATAGCTTTGTAAGTCGATAGGTTGAAAAAATTAACAATAGCGAAAATAGTAGAGGAAATAAGCGAGCCGAGAAATTTCCGGTTCCACCAAAAAGAAAGAATCCGGCAGCCGATAACCACATGTGAAATGGAGGTTTCTGGTCGTATGTAGAACCATGTATAGTCAGATTCCAAAAATCTCCGCTTTGGTATATGTTTTTGCTTATGGCAGCGTATTTTCCTGCATCGCCTGTAAATGGCAAGGTCATGCCCATTATTTGAACAAGTACTGCTGCCAGTATAAGTAGTAGTATTACCGTCTTATTCTTATCGTACAAAATATCTGAGTTTTTCAATTTTTTTTCGGGCTAAGTTTTTCATTCATTATTCAAAACTAAAGCCAAAATAAGTAAATATTTTGCAAATATCCATTGTTTCTCTTTACTACATTTTTTAATAACAGTTCGAAGCTTTTGTGTATTTTTGTAAATCATTCACTAATTTCTGTTATGAATAATTTAAATGCCAATACTGAAAAAATATGGGAAAAGGGAATTCCCATCGACAAAATGATTGAAAAATTTACAGTTGGGCGCGACCGCGAAATGGATTTGTTTTTAGCTCCCTTCGATGTGCTTGGCTCAATTGCCCATGTAAAAATGCTCAATTCAATAGGCTTAATAAGCAATGAAGAGTTACCGTTAATACTGAATGAACTTGTTCAGATATATTGGAACACTCAAAATGACAATTTTGAAATAGAAAGTGGAATTGAAGATGTGCATTCGCAAGTAGAGCTCATGCTTACTCGTAAGTTGGGAGATGTGGGCAAGAAAATACACAGCGGACGCTCGCGTAATGATCAGGTTTTACTCGATCTCAAACTGTTTGCAAGGCACAACATTCAAAAAATTGTAGGCAATACTCAAAAACTTTTCGATTTACTTATAACACGAAGCAATGAGACAAAAGATGTGCTCATTCCTGGCTACACTCACTTGCAGGTAGCCATGCCTTCTTCGTTCGGTTTATGGTTTGGGGCTTATGCCGAAAGCCTCACAGACGATTTACAACTGATGAACGCAGCCTGGAAAATAACCAATCAAAACCCGCTTGGATCAGCTGCAGGATATGGTTCCTCGTTTCCTCTCAACCGCCAAATGACTACCGATTTACTCGGGTTCGAATCGATGAACTACAACGTGGTGTATGCTCAAATGGGGCGTGGCAAAATGGAGAAAACCGTGGCTTTTGCCCTTTCGTCAATTGCAGCTACGTTATCAAAAATGGCTTTTGATGTATGTTTGTTCACAAGCCAAAATTTTGGTTTCATTACTTTGCCCGATAATATTACCACCGGCTCAAGCATAATGCCACACAAAAAGAATCCCGATGTTTTTGAATTACTGAGAGCAAAATGCAATAAACTACAGGCTTTACCAAGCGAAATTACACTTATTATGAATAATTTGCCTAGCGGTTACTTTCGCGACCTTCAAATTATCAAAGAGGTGTTTATTCCGGCTTTCGATGAAATGAACAATTGTCTGGAAATTGCCGCTTATGCTGTCGAGTTTATGAAAGTAAACCACAAAATTCTCGACGATAAAAAGTACGATTTGATTTTTAGTGTGGAAGAAGTAAATAAGCTTGTAAACGAGGGTATACCTTTTCGCGATGCATACAAACATGTGGCTCAAAAAATAATGGATGGCGACTATGTTCCCGTAAAGAAAGTAAAACATACCCATCAGGGAAGCATTGGGAACTTATGTAATGAAGAAATTAAAAATAAAATGCAAAATGTTACTTCCGGATTTAATTTTGCTCAAATTGAGCGGTCTTTCGAAAAATTGCTGACTATTTGATAATGTAAAATTAACAATCACAAAGAATTAATAAAAAAGGACAGAATTTTTTCTGTCCTTTTTTCGTGCTAATTGTTTATCTTAGTGTGAAATATATACGCTAATACATAGAAGAGCTATAAAAGAACCTCTATGTATAACGACTTGTTTTATTGATGGTTTTTTGAGTAAATGCATTGGATGTTGAGATTTTATAAATCTGCAGTATAATTGTCAGTAAATCAGTATTTAGTGTTGGGTTTATTCCTTGTGATTAACCTTGCTGCTGTGGGTGTCTAAAAGGTTTTAAAAGTTTATGGTGAAGGCCAAAAAGAAAATAAAAGCCTAAAAAAGTATCTTTGTGTCACTCACAAGGGAAACGGAACAATATTATGTCTTGTGTAATAGAATCTTTTTAATGTTAGTAATAATGTAGCTTGACGGTAACTACCGGTGAGCCACAAAAACGATTGAATATGCAAAAGGGATTACCAAAAGCACAAGGGTTGTACAACCCGGCAAGTGAACACGATAACTGCGGGATTGGTTTCGTGGCACATATTAAAGGACAGAAATCGCACGATATAGTTAAGCGTGGCTTAGAAGTACTCGCACGTATGGATCACCGTGGTGCAACAGGTGCAGATGCTAAAACCGGTGATGGGGCAGGTATTCAAATTCAGGTTCCGCACGATTTTATAGTGAAGCTTGGTATTGATGTACCTCAAGCCGGACAATACGGAACTGGCTTACTTTTCCTTCCAAAAAATAAACGTGAGTCCGATTTATGTTTGTCGTCATTAGAGCAGTATTGTAATAACGAAAAACTTGAGCTTTTTCACATTCGAAATGTACCTGTTGATTCCAAAGCTCCGGGCGAAATTGCACTGCGCGCTGAACCTCGCATTGTTCAGGTTTTTATCAAGTCGACTATTAAACGTGAACAAAGTGAGCTGGAATTGAAACTCTACGTAGTACGTAAATTAGTCGAAAATTCGATACGAAATTCTAAGTTAAAAAATAAACAGGCTTTCTACTTTCCAAGTCTTTCATCAAAGGTGATGATTTATAAAGGAATGCTTACGCCTGATCAGGTACCGGCATATTTCAAAGATTTATCAGATCCCGAATTGAAGAGTGCCATAGCAATGATACATTCACGGTTTAGTACCAATACTTTCCCAACATGGGAACTGGCTCAGCCTTTCCGCATGGTGGCACACAATGGTGAAATTAATACCGTACGCGGCAACCGCCTTTGGATGCATGCTCGCGAATCGCTTCTGAAATCTGAAGTTTTTGGCGACGACCTAAAAAAAGTATTGCCAATTATAGAACCCGGAAAAAGTGACTCGGCATCGTTCGATAATGTGCTGGAGTTTCTTCATATGGCAGGGCGTCCAATTCCTCATGCTTTGTGCATGATGATTCCTGAATCGTTCAACGATAAAAACCCTATACCTGAAAGCCTGAAAGCTTTTTACGAGTACCATTCAACCATTATGGAGCCATGGGATGGACCAGCCTCAATCGTATTTTCCGATGGGCGATACATTGGTGGTACGCTCGATCGTAATGGATTACGCCCTTCGCGCTATGTAATTACTCACGACGATCTGATTGTAATGGGTTCTGAAGTTGGGGTGCAGGATTTTGCCCCTGAAAGCATACGCGAGAAAGGCCGCCTCAAACCCGGAAAAATTTTGTTGGTTGATACCAAACTGGGAATAATAATTCCCGACCAGGAGGTTAAAAACGAACTTACTCAACGTAACCCATACCAGAACTGGCTTAAAGAAAATCGAATTAGCCTCGAAGATATTGAGGTTCAGCAGCGTGTGCCATCGTCGTTGGGCGATGATTATGAAACCTATCTTAAAGAGTTCGGATATTCAAAAGAAGATATCCGAAACACGATTAAAGGTATGTCAATTAATGGTATGGAGCCTACCTCATCGATGGGAAACGATACGCCACTTGCTGCATTCTCTGAAAAACCGCAGCGTTTTTTCAATTATTTCAAGCAGTTATTTGCTCAGGTTACAAATCCGGCAATCGATCCAATTCGCGAAGAATTGGTTATGTCGCTGACTAATTATATTGGTTCTATTAATAAGAACATACTCGAAGAAAACCCCGAGCATGCCAAAATGATTAGGGTACGCCACCCCATTATCACCAATACCGATCTTGGGAAAATAAAAGATATTAAAGATGAATACTTTACGCATGTAACCATTCCAATGGTTTTCCCTGCAAAGGAAGGGGAAAAGGGTTTCCGCAAGGCTCTCGACAACATACTTGAAAAAGCTGAAAAAGCAGTGGATGATGAAAACAACTTCATTATTTTATCTGATCGGTATGTAAACGAGGAAATGGCCGCATTGCCTTCGTTGTTGGTAACTGCTGCCGTGCATCACCATTTGATTCAGGCCAAAAAGCGCATGCAGATTGGTATTGTTGTTGAAACTGCCGAAGCTCGCGAAGTAATGCATTTTGCTTTGTTGTTTGGTTATGGCGCAAGCATTGTTAATCCATATCTGGCTTTTGCTACAATCAACGATTTAGTGAAAGCAGGCGAAATAACTCTTACTTATAGCGAAGCACGCAAGAATTACAAGAAAGCAATTGAGAAAGGATTGTTGAAAATATTCTCAAAAATGGGTATCTCAACTCTACGCAGTTATCATGGTGCACAAATTTTTGAAGCAATTGGTGTTCACCCCGACCTTATTGAAAAATACTTCAGGGGCACTCCGTCTAAAATTGGAGGTGTGGGTTTAAGCGAATTGGCCAAAGAAGCTTTGATGTTCCACGAAAAGGCCTTTACCAAGAATAATTCCCGCTTCATGCTTAAAAACGAAGGTGTTTTCCATTACCGTACCGATGGTGAAAAACATGCATGGAATCCCGAAACCATAGGCCTTTTGCAATGGAGCACCCGCACTAACGATTATTCAAAATTCAAAGAGTTCTCGGAGCGTATCAATACTGAAAACCAGTCCTTGTTTATTCGTGGTTTCCTCAGGTTGAAAAAAGCAGCAAAACCTGTTGATATTTCAGAGGTTGAACCCATCGATAGCATTATGAAAAGGTTTGTAACCGGAGCTATGTCATACGGTTCAATCAGCAAAGAGGCGCACGAAGCCCTAGCCATAGCAATGAACACAATTGGTGGCCGTAGTAATACCGGCGAGGGCGGGGAAGAC
>SKHV01000312.1 GCA_007116765.1 Prolixibacteraceae bacterium
AATAAAAAAGAGTTAATTAAAGAGTTTGATTTAATTATTATTGGTAAAAAACCTTTTACTTGGCAAGTTTGGCGTTGGGTTAATTTTATTAGATGGTACTCAATTCAATTTCAGTAGAATATAACAGTATTTAAAAATGAATGTTGCTAATATAGTATTAAATGATTTTACTAATGATAGTCGTGTTTTGAAAACATCACGCTCAATAAGTACTCTTGGTTATAATGTCACGATAGTTGCCTTGCACTGTGATGGACTAGCTGAAAATGAGTGCTATGATCATTTCTGCCTTGATAGAGTTAAATTAAAGACAAGAAGTTGGTCTAAATTAAAGCTTATTCAGCTTATAAAATATTTTGAATTTTTGATACGTGTTTTTTACCGGTACAAAAAATTTGATTTTGTTCATTGTAATGACCTCGAGGCTTTACCAATTGGACTTTTAATAAAATTATTCGGTAGTGACGTCAAGGTTATTTATGATTGTCATGAGTATCAGGCAGAGACTAACGACCTTGATAAATTTTCCAAAAGAATGAAAGGCTTTTTGGAGTGGCTTTTAATTCGTTATGTAGATGATGTTATTGTGGTAAGCGAATCTATTGCTGGTGAGTATATTCGTTTATATAATATTCGAAATCCGTATTTAGTGTTAAATTGTCCTACGTATTATGAGCAACCAAAGCGGAATTTATTCCGTGAAAAGCTTGATGTACGATCTGATCAAACCATCTTTCTCTATCAAGGCGGGCTCAGTAAAGGTCGGGGAATTGAATTGCTGCTCGATGCTTTTTCTGATCTAGATACCGATAAGAGTGTTTTGGTTTGCATGGGTTATGGACCCCTTGAAGGTTTGATTCAGGAAAAGGCACAGCAGCAGAATACTGTTTTTTTTCATCCAGCGGTTACCCCTGAGGTGCTGTTGAACTACACCAGCTCAGCTGATTACGGTATTCTTTTCTATGAAGACACTTGCCTTAATCACCGCTACTGTTCACCTAACAAAATGTTTGAGTACCTGATGGCTGGTTTGCCGGTGCTAACATCAAACCTGTTTGAAATGAAGCGTTTGGTTGAAACCGAAGGTGTCGGAATCGTTGCTGAAGAAAATACTGTAGAGGGCTTCAGGAAAGCACTAAAAGCTTCATTGAACCAAGACTATGCTGCCATACAGAAAAATGTATTTTCTGCTCGTAAAAAATACTGCTGGGAAGAGCAGGAGAATGTTTTGAAAGAGATTTACAATACTCACTAATGTTAAAGATGCCCACCTTACCTCAGTTCACCCACGCTTTGACTTTCGCTTTTTCTTTAAAGAGTATTCGTCACTTAGTAGCGAAGAAAGTACAACTTGTAAATCAAAGAACATAAGCTGTTGGTATTCAATCAATCTTTATAAGCGATTTCATTATGCAAAAAATTCTTACCATCATTGGTGCCCGCCCACAATTTATAAAAGCCAGTGTGGTTTCCAGCGTTATTATGCAAACTGAGGGCATTGAAGAAATCTTGCTGCATACGGGTCAGCATTTTGATACTAATATGTCGGATGTTTTCTTTAACCAACTAGGCATTCCCAAACCTGATATACAGCTAGATATTCACGGTGGAAGTCATGGTGAAATGACGGGTCGTATGCTGGCTGAGATCGAGCAGGCCATGTTAGCACATAAGCCAGATCGGGTCCTGGTTTATGGCGATACCAACTCCACATTGGCCGGTGCGCTGGCAGGAGCTAAGCTACATATCCCAGTTGCACATGTGGAAGCCGGACTGCGCAGCTTTAACATGCAGATGCCTGAAGAGATCAACCGTATTTTGACGGATCAAGTTAGTGATTTGCTCTTTTGTCCCACAGACACAGCCGTTCAAAACCTCAATAATGAAGGCTTTGCTCACAAGCCTGTACAGGTGTTGCAGGTTGGTGATGTAATGCAAGATGCGGCTTTATTGTTTGCTGAAAAAGCTGAAGCTCCAGTCGGAGAACTACCCGAGGGTTTCATACTCGCGACCCTGCATCGAGCTGAAAACACTGACAGCCCCGAGCGCTTGGCAGCAATCATTGATGCCCTGAATGAAATCAACACAACCTTGGCACCAGTTGTGCTACCATTACATCCACGAACTCGGAAACTTGTTGCCCTGCATGGGTTAGAATTGAATGTCCATCTCATTGATCCGTTGGGTTATTTGGAAATGCTCTGGCTGTTAGATAACTGCAAACTGGTACTGACTGATAGTGGTGGTGTCCAGAAAGAAGCTTTTTTCTTCGGCAAAGCCTGTGTAACGATGCGTGACCAAACGGAATGGGTTGAGCTGATCCGAGCTGGTGCCAATGAGCTGGTTGGAGCTAACACCATAAGAATTATTGATGCCACCAAACGACACCTAGGGCGACAAGTTCAAGATACTGTGAACCTGTATGGTGGGGGAAAAGCGGCGGAAAGGGTAGTTTTTCATCTGTTAAGATAGAGATGATACAACACCTAAGAAAAAGCACAGGTGCGCTATTATATCAATTCCGAAAACTTGAGTGCGCGAAACTAGCCATGCACAAAGTTATCACTGGTTTCATGAATTAAAATTGCTATGAGCCGGCTCTAATGTGAAATCAACTTCAGCGTAGGGCTCAAGGTAAGTAAAATAAAGGCAGCAATGAGTGAAAGCTATCTGGCTTGAGATCTTATATAATGAAATTTTGATACTTTCTTCCTTGCTTAGTAGTCGACCCGATAGATTCTAGATTGATGTGCGACACTAAATTTTATTTTTACCATACATACATGATAGTAAAAAGATATGAGGTGTTGTCGTGGAATATTACAATAATTTCACACTTGCTGATAAACTGGATCAACAAGCATAGGACTAGGCTGATCTAAATTCAAGCTGGCAAGCCTACTCAGAATGCCTACATTGAGCGCTTGAATCAAACAGCTAGACATGAATGGCTGAACTTGCACCAGTTTGAAAGCATGGCCCAACCTCAGCAATTGACCACCCAGTGGCTATGGCAGTATAACAACTAACGACCGAACAAGGCCATCTGAGGAATACCGCCGTCCAGACTACTGGTGGCGGCTTAACCCTCTACACAAAACAACGGTTAAAAATGACGGAGTTACAACGTCACTTAGGAATAATTTGAGTAGTCTATGAGAGATTTATTCATGCATTAATTGGTTAATTTTTTATGAGGTTTTATGAGTATTGATAATAAGATTAAATACCTTTTGTTTTTCGGTTTTTTTATATCTTTTATGCCGTTTTTTATAAGTGTTGATTTTAATAGTATATATATTACGTTTTCGAGACCGGGTCCATATTATGAGATGGCTATTTTACAGGGTGTTTGGAAGTCGGTATATGATAATGTGATCTCTGAATTTTACGTTACCTTTCCAGTCTCCTTGGTTTATTTGTGTTTTATGATTTTTTGTTGTTTATGCATCAATCCATTTTCACTGCAAAATAAATCAACTATATTCGGGTCAAACTTTAGTCCTCTTTTGTATGTTTTTTTTGTGATAAATTTGTGGGTTTATTTTTATGCAGGTGTTTCTAAAACAACTTTCTTGGCGTTACTTCTGATCGTTTTTATTTTGATAGTGATTTCGTTGTTGATTTCAGTAGTTCCTTTTTGTAATCTTGATGTTTTTTTTAATATTTTGAGGTGGTCGTTGTTTGTATCTCTACTGCTTGGTTTTCTGGCTTCGAAATTATATGTTATATCTTATTTTTTCGGTATTGAATATGTTAATTTTCCAGGTGAAATATTGCCGGGCTTTTTTTCAATATATAATTTTGAGCAGTATTTTGTGTTGAGTCTAATCTTTTTATTTGTATATTTATATATTAATGGTCAATTAAACCTTTGCTTGTCTGCTATTGTTTTTTTTATTTTGCTTTTAATTGCTGTTGTATCTAATAATGATACGGCTATTATTTCATTGGTTTTTTTTGGATTGCTTATAATTAATAATAAGTGGAAGTTTATTAGTGTTAATTTTTTCAACATTGTTTTGGTGTTTTTAGGTGTTTTGTTGCTGATTTCGGTGCCTTATTTTAGTTACTTCTTATTAGATAATTATAGTCATTTGATTGGTGATCCTGCAATATCAGGTATTTGGGCTAGAGTTTTTATATATCATGAATATGTCAGCATGATTGGTTTTTCAAATGTTTTTGTGCCATTTGAAATTGATGGTGATTCAAATATCTCGGATCCGCATAACCAGTTGTTGACCTTCATAGTTTATGGTGGGTTATTATACGCTCTTTCTTTTTATACTTTAGTTTTATGCTTAATTTATCATGTTGCTGCTAAATTGAGGGCGGTGTTTATTTATTATTCAATAGTGTTAGGTTGTATACTTGAGCCTCTTCTGCATCCATTCATTTTAGTTCAGTTTGTTTTTTTGTTGTCACTATCTATAGTGCTGAATAAGGTGGATTCATCGCGTTTACGATCATGATTCTTAAATATAATTATTTGTGTTTTTGATTACTTTGAGGTGATAGTGAGAGTAGTACATTGTTGTTTATCAAATTTTTATATTGATGACTATACTTATCAAGAAAATATGTTAATTCATAAGCATGTAGAAATGGGTTGTGATGTTTTAGTGCTGGCCTCAACGGAAACTTATAATTCTGAGTTGCGACTTGATTACCTGAATCCCTCTGAATATATAGGTTCTGAAGGTGCAAGGGTAATACGTGTGCCCTACTCGAGTATTCTGCCCTTTTTCTTAATGAAAAAAATACGCGCGTATTCTGGCGTTATTGATATTTTAGAAAATTTTAAGCCAGATGTTATCATGTTTCATGGACCTTGCGCATGGGAATTACTGGTTGTCACAAAGTATGTTAAGCGACATGGGATAAAGCTTTATGTTGATAGTCATGAGGATAAAAATAATAGTGCACGGTCATGGATATCTTACATATTGTTGTATAAGTTTTTTTATGTTCCAATTATTCGCAAGTGTAGAAAGTATGTAAATAAGTTTTTATACATATCATATGAGTCAAAGTTGTTTTGTAATAATATATATGGATTGTCTGACGGTGATTTGGAGTTTTATCCTCTTGGTGGTATTGTATTTAGTGATTTAGAATATAAAAATCGTAGAGATAAATCTAGATATGAATTAAATATTAAATCTGATGATAT
>SKHV01000486.1 GCA_007116765.1 Prolixibacteraceae bacterium
CATTATATATATTAGTAGTTTTTTCACGGTTAAAATATAATGGCGGAACTATCGACTAGAACAGCCCGGTTATTTTCAATTTTGTAATAGATTGTAGCTTCATCACCATTTACATAAAATGGAATACAGGCTAGATACAGAGCTTTAGTTATATAGTTTTCAATGGTGTGGATGTACTGATATTTGATGGGAATCATTTCTATTTTGTCATGTGTAAATACACCCAAGCTGTAAAAATCATCTCTGCGAGTACTACTTCCACCATAACCGATAGTTAAAACATTTTTGGAATATTTGTATTTTTTGGCGAGTAAATAAGGCTTCTTTAGTCCTTCATTTATGGCATACAATTCATCAGCTTCACTGATAAATTCTTTTCCAATAAGAGAAAGTTTTAAATAAGGCTTACCAAAAAACTTCCAAGCTTGAAAGCTAGCCAACATTAAAACTGAGAGTAAAGCAATAATCACTATGCATTTAACCTTCATGTTGCCATTTTTATGAAAAGTTGTGAAACAGTTTTTTATTTTTCTTTAATCATAAACAACCCATAATCCATATTTTCAAAGGACTCATCTTGATATATCAAGACCACTTCCTTGCCATTGGTGAGCTCCTTTGGGATTTTATAATAATCTATCAAAACCTTATATCGAGGGGTATTTGAAGTTGATCCATCCATTTGTCCCTCCGTTTTGAATACAAATATGCCTTTCTCTAGTTGGACTTTCAAATAGGCATTGCCAAACCACCACCAATAGCTTCCGTGCCCTGCTGTGGGACTGCCAAGATTTGCAAGGGGATTATGCCGAGACCAATTGTAACGCTCTTTGGAAAAATAGGCCACATAGATGTCTGCCTCCTGATCATCAAAGCGGTAATAGTTGCCCAAACCACTGACCATTTCCCAGGATTGATGGTTTCCCGGAGGTTGCTCATCTTCGGGGATATTTTCTATAATATCACCTTCTGCGTTAAAAAAAATCCAACCTATCCCGAACGATGATCCAACGCCAAACAGCTTCTTTTCATTATTGTAAAACAGTCTCGATTCTTGAGTCCAATAATGCGGATTATCACTTATCTCTGATGAATGCCAATCGCTTTCTGGATACAAAAAAAACCTGTTCCACATTCCTAAATATTGATCGGTGATCTTGATAAATTCATAATCAGGCACATCAAAAGTGCGCGTGTTGTGTATTTCATCGAGGTAGGAGAAGTTCCATTTTTGCCAGAGTAGATCTTGCGCTTCTTTCTTACTGAATAGGTAGAATAAATATCCACCTAAGACTAAAAGAAGAAAGGCAATCAATAACAACATTCTTTTCATTTTTACAGATTTAAAGTGTCCAGGTAATCAGAATAGAAGAAAAGTCTCTCAGTAAACTCAACAAAAAATCTTCACTATCCAATAAAGCAATTGTGATTGTTTATATAATACTATCAAATTGAAAACATTGTCAGTAATTCTACTAAAACCAAGAATCTGAGCATCTTTGTATTTAAACAATACGGAGTCTTTAAAAAAATGAATCGGAGTTTGAATGGAATCTTAAAAACTAAATAATCAAATGTATGGCCGAAGATTGTAGTTATTGTTATTTAATACGTTACACGTATTCTATAACTGATTTAATATTTCACTTCTCTTCTGGTTGTACTCTGCTTCGGTAATAAGTTCGTCTTCAAAAAGTTCTTTTAGTTCCTTTAGCTTGGTTTTTAAGGAATCTATTGTTGTGCTTTCGGTGTTCAAATTCTCCTGTAAATTGGTGTGCGTTTTTTCCGAAGTTTTTTGGCTATCTGATATATGTGATTCTTTATTTTGAGCCAATATAGTAGCAGCTATTTCATTAAATCCATGCACATTGGCATAGTCTAGTGGTTTCTGTTCGCGAGTGTTACTTAAATTCACATCGGCACCAGAATTAATCAGTAGAGTAGCAATATCTTTCTTGCCTGCAGATGCGGCATAATGCAAAGATGTATTTTGAGATTCGTCCTGAATATTTACATTTGCACCATTTTTCAGCAGCAATTCAACCAAATAAAAATGGCCGTTTTTTGTGGCGGTATGCAGTAAACTTTCCCCTCCTGTAGTATGGTTGCTGCATAATTTAAAGAGGCTTTCAGTTGATAGATCCTGGTTGCGCTCAACGAAATCCAAATAGCTGCCTACAGAATTGTCTCCCTGAGTAGGTGTTTGTTGATTTACATTGGCGCCTGCTTCTAAAAATAGTTGCACCAGCTGTTTTTGGTTATATGCACAGGCATAATAGATAGGTGAGAGGCCGCTTGGTGTATGTTTGTTTATATCGGCTCCATATTCAATAAACAATCTAACCAGCATTATGTTATTGTTATAGCAGGCATATTGTAAAGGTGTAACCCCCTCACTATCAGGTTCTTCTACAGCAATGCCATTTTCGAGTAGTGTTTTAATTATTGGTAAATTACCGGCCCGTAAAGCAATATGAAGCAAATTATTGCCCTTCTTATTTTTTACAAATACATCAGCACCTTGCTCAATGAAAAAATCAACAAGCAGCTTTTTAGTGTATGTTATTGCCAGCATAAGGGGTGTTTCCCCGTTGTTGTTAGTTTCTTCGAGGTTAAAGCCGTTGTTTAAAAAAATCTCAGATAAAACTTTTTGTCCATTTCGAGTGGCAATATGTAACAGGTTATTGCCTTGATAATCTTTTATCAGCGAATTCCCATCTTTTTCAAGCAGAAGTTTTACTATATCAGTTTGATTTTGGAGTGTTGCAAAGAAGAGTGGCGTTTCACCATTGTGATCTTCATAATTCACATTGGCACCTCGCGCTATAAGATTTTCACATATCTCTTTATAACCCCTTTGTGATGCATAGTGGAGTGCAGAACGGCCTTTTTCGTCTGTATAATTTACATCAGTTACTTCTTGGTTAAGCAGTAATTCTGCAATTTTTCTATTCCCTTTTTCGCAGGCGATAATAAATGATTTACTCATAGATTGTTTTTTATGTTAGTTGGCTGATATATGATCTGAAAATTCATTACAAACTACTACTTAGATTGAAAAATCTTCAGCTTTTTAATTTTTTAGGAGCAATGCTACAACTTTCTCTTTTAGATTGTCATCTATAGCCAGTTCATGAGGGCGTTTATCTTCAGAGTTTCTAATTTCATTTTTGGCTCCGTTTTTAAGTACAAGCTTTACTTTTCGATAAAGCTCTCGGGCTTTGTCAGCTTCATGGTTTAAGTTTAATGCACAAAGTTTGTGCAGCAGTGTATTACCATTATCATCCGTAGTATTAATATCCTCTGGATAATGTTCCAAAACGATTTTGAATAATTCAGCTGGCTTGTTAAGTGCTAATTCTAGTGGTGTTGTAGGCTTATTGTAATACGTGCAGACGGTTGTCAAACTTGCACCTTGCTCCAAAATCTTACTCAGATAGTCATAATTTTTTGCATTAGAATATCTGTCAACATTTCCAATGTAATTGTATAAAAGAGTAACTCCGTCATTATTCAGTTCTTCAAAATTTGGTTGACCGTATTCACATAGCAGATCATACATTTCAAAACTAACTTTTTTGGCAATGGCAAAATGGTGCATCGTTTCTCCATTACTATTTTTGTGATGAATGTCTGCACCATGTTCTAACAGAGTTTTTGTAAGGCTAATGTTATTTCTGTCAATTGCTTTCTCTAAAGGGCTAACATTTCCTCTGTTTTTTTGATTAAGATTGGCACCATTTCTAATCAAAAGCTCGGCTTGATGTGGTAACAGATCCAGATGTAGCAAAGTATTTTCGCTTGAATCGATTTCATTAACATTGCAACCGGCGCGAAGAAGAATTTCAATAGTTTGTATTGGCAGCCGCTTTTCAATGACTATTCTTAGTAAGGACTCACTGCCTAAGCTTTCTTCAATATTCTCAATTTTAGATATAAATGAAGTGAAAAAGCCCAGCGCTTCTACATCTGGTTCTTCATGCATTAACTTTTCTGCATTAAAACGTGTAATTGGTGTAGAGAAGTAAGGTATATTGCTGACTACTGCCTCTATAAAACTACCATTAAGCTTATCTAATTCGAATAAATCCATGCAAACAAAATCTGAATCGCATAAAATGAGTATAAAAGAAAAGCGTTTTTCCCGTAAAAACTTTACAGCAAGTTGCTTTTTATCAGTTTCGGTTAGGGATTTAAATGAGTTTTTATCTTTGGAAATAAGTTCTTCAACTTCATCAAGGGTGCCTCTGAAAAGTGTTGTGCGTAAATTATTCATTTTTTAAATGTATCGTTAAAAGAGATTCAATTTGTGCCTCATTAAGTTAAACGTTCATTAGAACATCATTCATAATAATAGCCGGGTGTAATGCTTTCTTTTGCAGCCCGTCTGCTACTTGATGGCGGCATGAAAAACCGGGTGCGCAAACCAAGGCATCATCATTCAGTTTTCTGAGGGCAGGGAAGAGCGTTTGCTCACCTATCTCCATGGACACATCATATTTGTCGGTTTCATAACCAAAACTACCGGCCATTCCGCAACAGCCGGTTTTCAACTCAACGGGTTCAAAACCAAGCAGTTTTAATGCCTGAATAAGAATGTCGTTACCTGCCAGTGCTTTGGTATGGCAGTGGCCATGAATGTATACCTGTCGCCCTTTGCCGGCCTCTTTATGATTGCCCGTTAACAGCTCACTAGCCAGAAACTCTTCCCACAGGAACGTGTGATCTGAGATCTTTTGTGCGTTGGGGAGATCAGCATCTGAGCAGAGGTCTCTGTACTCATCGCGCAGGGTAAGAATCTCACTTGGTTCCAGGCCAATAATGGGAATGCCTTGTTCAGCGAATGGAAATAATCTTTCGATGTTGGTGTTGCAAATGGCAGCGGCATCATCAAGCAGCCCTTTTGATAACTGCGGACGCCCCGTTGGCCAGATTCCCGGCAGAATAATACTGTAGCCTAATTTGCTCAGAACATTACATGCCGCTATGGCTATTTCCGGCTCATGATAATTCGTAAAAAGGTCAACCAGCAGTACCACTTGTTTGTTCTCGCTACTTGCGCTGCCGTTATAACTGGATTTGTACCACTTATGAAAAGGCTGTTTTGCAAATAGTGGGAGATCTCTTCTTGGATCTACATTCAACAGTTTTTTGTAAATGCCTTTTGCCAGCCC
>SKHV01000093.1 GCA_007116765.1 Prolixibacteraceae bacterium
ACCAATCCCATTATTGCTCCGGTGATTGATATTAGGGGTAATGATTTATAGCCTATTTGATAGCATTGTTTGAAAAACTCCTTGAATTCAAAATCGCGTGAAAAGGTTTCTTTTACCGTACGCGAAAAGAATAGAATGAAATCTGCAATCCCCGATAAAAAGATTTTAGTTTGATCGCTTATATCAAAAGTTTTTTCACTCAGTTTAATAGTTGCATTCCTTAACTTAGGAATACCTTTTATGACCGGATTTTTTCGTTTCATAGTGAAAAGTTTCTATTCCCGTTTAGTCCGGAAGTGTTCATTCTTATTGTTTTATTTATGAACTTTTTTCAGCCTAAAGGTGTGCGAATTAATTTGCATAAACATTACAAATTTCAGACAAAGAATTACATGATTCACACCTTATATCAATTATAACTAAAGTGAATTAATAGTGGCTGCCAAATCGAGTTTTGAAACTCCAAGTTTATACTGTAGGTTCTCAATCAGCTCTTTTTCTTTACCCTTATAAAGGAATAAATCATCATCGGTTATGATGGGATATTTCTGTTTGAGTTTTTCTTTTTTCTCATTCCAGTTCCCTGTTGTCTTTTTATCCATGAGTCATATTTTGGATAAAAATGAGTTTTATTGCCTAAATAATTATTACACCAATTTATAAAAATGTTACATGATTCACACCTTGTTAAGATGAATGCTTTAATGCCTGCAAGAATCCATAAACCTATCATTCTACTCTCTGCAAAATATGGGAATGATGTAACTTTTTTCAAACATTTTGTAATATAATCCGGCTTTCAGGTGTGTATTTTTAGTTATTCAATATTTAGCCATTCTTAACAGTTGTAATTTTATGTATATGCCATCATTAGCCGCAATATCGAAAATTGAATTCCCGTATAAAGTTGATCAGCAAAAAGTAAAAAAAGGTTCAAGAGCTCTATTTGCACCTTCATATCCGCAAATTGAACGGATGATGAGTGTATTTGACAATACCGAAATCAAGACCCGTAATATGTGTAAACCGCATGATTATTACACTTCGCTGCATTCGTTCAAAGATCAAAATGACGAATACATCCGTATTTCGCTTGAATATTCTATACGTGCTATTGAAGAATGTATTGTTTCGGCACAAATCAACAAAGACGAAATTACCGATCTGATTTTTGTTTCAACTACCGGGCTTTCAACTCCGAGTTTAGATGCACTCATTATTAACAAAATGAGGCTAAACCAGAACATTAACAGAATGGCCATATTCGGCTTAGGATGTGCCGGTGGTGTTTCGGGCTTTTCAAAAGCCAACATTTTAGCAAAAGCTAATCCTGATGCAGTTGTTTTACTTGTTGCAGTTGAGTTGTGTTCGCTTACTTTTATGCGGAACGATTTTAGTAAAAGCAACTTCATAGGCTCAAGTTTGTTTTCCGATGGAGTAGCAGCATGTATCATTACCGGTGATAAGCACAGCAATAAAACGAAAAATGAAGTTACCTTTCTGGATACACAAAGCAAATTGTATTACGATTCGCTCGATGTAATGGGATGGGAATTTCAGGACACAGGGTTTAAAGTTCTGTTTTCATCAGATATCCCAAGCATTATAGCTCAAAACATCAATAACGATGTAAGTTCTTTTTTGGAAAAACATCATTTGAAAATTTCAGATATCAGGAATTTTATATTCCATCCAGGTGGTAAAAAAGTGCTCACTGCATACGAAAAAGCCTTATTGGCCGAAGGCGATTTTCTGAAAAACACAAGGGAAGTTATGAACGATAATGGAAATATGTCGAGTACAACTGTTTTATATGTACTTGAAAAATTCTTTACCGAGGGTTTTGAAAATGGCTACGGGTTAATGCTATCAATGGGTCCGGGCTTTTCGTGTGAGATGGTTTTACTTCAAATGCAAAATAAATAAATAAATAAATAAATAATATGGTATTCACTCTTTTCATATCATTTGTTATTCTGCTTCGGATTGGGGAATTGGTAGTTTCCAGAAGAAATGCAAAATGGTTGCTACAAAATGGAGCCATAGAATATGGAAAAAGGCATTACCCATTTATTGTAGCGTTGCATATTTTATTTATAATTTCACTAATTATCGAGTACGCAGCACGACAATCAGTATCATTCAGTTTATTCTTGCTTATATTCTATTTTTTACTTATCGCTTTTAAAATCTGGGTTGTTCTCTCACTGGGGAAATTCTGGAATACCCGGATTTATCATATTTCTGACATGCAGTTAGTAAGCAAAGGGCCGTACAAGTATTTTAAACATCCGAATTACCTGATTGTAATTGCTGAAATTGCTGTTATTCCAATGATCTTTCACTTGTATTTCACCGCAATTATTTTTACCCTGCTCAATGCGCTTATGTTATTCGTAAGAATTAAGGAAGAAAACAAAGTAATTAATAAAATACGATAAATATACAGATATGAAATATACAGATAAACATGTAGATTATGAATCAATTGAGAAAGATTTGAATACGAAGATCCTGAAAATCACCATGACGATTAAAGATGATTATCCTGAGCTATCTCCATATCTGGAAGAAATGCCGATGACTGTTCCTTCAGAAAATGATCCGGAAATAACGTTGGATCATTTAAAATCATATTACGAATCATTGAATTCGCTCCTGAAAAGGTACAGGGTTGATTTTCCAAAAACCGAAGAATAGCTGTATTCTCTTAAAACTTCAACACACTAACATAGAGTTCATAATTCATTGCGCACATTTGAATTATCTTCAATAGGAATGTGTGAAATATACAAAGCCTTTCTAAAATTATGTAATGCAATCCGTTCTTATGTTTATCACCTTTGTATATAATTATCATTTCAAAAGCTTGAAAAGAAGAATGAATCATTGAAAAAATAAAAATCAATTCGGGCGTATTACATCAAAAAATAAAACAATAAAAGATAATAACAGTCAAATAACCAGCCTCAAATGCCGCCCTTATGGGAAGGTTAGAGGGGCATAAAATAAATTCAATTATGAGTAAAGGTATAGTAGTAGCATTAGGAACAATGACAGGACTAGTCATTGGTGCAATATCAGGTATTTTATTGGCACCTGAAAAAGGTTCAAAAACCCGCAAACAAATCAAGGACAAAAGCATTGATTATGTAGATGATCTGAAATCAAAGATTGATGAAATACGCGATTTACTTGCAGCAAAACTTGAAAGTACCAGTAATGATGCTGGAAGTATAGTGGAAAAAGCTAAAGCTAAATACGATGAAGCAAAAAAAGATGCAAAAGTTGCAGCATCGGATGCTAAACAAAAGGTATCATAAGAATTCAATTGTTCTTAGGATTATCTGTTCATTCATGATTGAATTGAGCTGATATTCTGCACATAACGAGCTTATCTAAAAAGATTTCATCAGGCGTTTTAGATAAGCTTTTTTACATTATCGGGATTCGGTTGGGGTATTTAATCTTTCAAAAAAATTAGTTTAGTCACAAAGGCTCAAAGGCACTAAAACTTCACAAAACTCTCATTATTTGCATATTATGCTTCGTGTTGCCTTTGTGCCCTCTATGTTTTAGTGGCCGGGGGCATTGTTATTTGAATCAGAAATTGGGGATGAACTGTTTACCCAGTTAGGAAATATTTCACCTAAACCTTCAAGGATAAACTGAAATGCTATTGCGGTTACAATTATACCAAATAGCCGGGTAATGGTAGTGAATACGATAGGATCAACTTTTCTTTCGATCCAGTAGAAAGATGTAAACGCGAAAAACAGGGCAAGTAAACAAATTATTAGAATAGCGGTGAGCGCGACTATATCAATTATTGATTCCAATCCGAAGCCGAAAAGGAATACAGTAGTGATTGAACCCGGACCAACAAGAATGGGAATGCCCATGGGAACAATAATTTTACGAAAACGTACTTTGGCTATTTGAAGCGAAGTACCTTCCATATCTTCTTTTTCGGGCAGCTTAACATTTGTTCCTTCAATCATTTTTATACCGGTAGTCATTAGCAAAACGCCTCCTGCTACTTTAAAAACGATTAAATCAATACCAAAAAAGCCCAGTATATATTCTCCAGCCACCAGAAATATTGTGAGTGAAATAATTGAAAATCCGATTATAAGCCCGGCTATTCTGACGCGTACCTTGTTACTTGTATCACTGGTTAATTCGGACCAAATGGGTATAATAGCCAAAGGGTTTATAATTGCAAGTAGTGCAATAAAAAAATTCACATAAAGATCCCAGTTCATAAATTAGTTTATTCTGATTGATTGTAGTATTTCATCGCTTCGGGCATAAATTTTTTCAGCTTTCTGGTTCTCGTCTCATTGGAAGGGTGCGTGCTCAGAAATTCAGGTGGACTTGCCCCTCCTGCATTCGACATCCTTTCCCAGAAAGGAATTGCTTCCTGCGGGCTGTAACCGGCCAATGCGGCAAATATTAATCCGTACTGGTCGGCTTCCGTTTCCTGTTGCCTCGACCAGGGCAAAATGCCTCCTACGTGGCTTCCAATGGCATACGATTGCATAAACAAATTTTGAGTTTCCTGAGGTTTTTGCGATAAAGCAACCTGTAATGCCACGCCACCCAATTGCTGCATCATTCCCTGACTCATTCGTTCGCTGCCATGTTTTGCAATGGCATGGGCAATTTCGTGACCAATAACAATGGCAAGCGCTGTTTCGTTCTGGGTTATCTGTAACAAGCCACTATAAACTACAACTTTTCCCCCGGGCATGCACCATGCATTAGCCTCCTTGCTGTCCACTGTATTGAACTCCCAATCGTATCCTTCAATTACCGATTCTTGTCCCTGACTGTTGTAGTGTTTTGTAATTGCAGTTGAAATACGCCCCCCTACCCGGTTAACCATTGCTGCCTCATTATTTCCCGGGCTTAACACCTTGTGATCTTCCAAAAAAGCGTTGTACTGGCCGGTGGCCATTAATTGCAATTCCGATTCCGGAACCAGACTTAACTGGTTTCGTCCCGTAACAAGATTTACAATACAGCCTGTAAGAGTAAGTACGCTAAGCAGTAAAAATATAAAATACTTCATACCAATAATGATTTAGAGAAACGTTTGCAATTCATAAAGAAACATTGTTGTCCGGTTAAAATTTAAGATTGCTTCGCTACGCTCGCAATGACGCGG
>SKHV01000026.1 GCA_007116765.1 Prolixibacteraceae bacterium
GAATTCAACAGTACCTGCGCCAACATAATTTACCGATTTTGCAGCTTCAATGGCTTGTTTTCCCATTTGCTTTCTCAGTTCCTCGGTCATATGTGGAGAAGGGGTCTCTTCAATTAGCTTTTGGTGCCTGCGCTGCACTGAGCATTCACGCTCAAAAATATGTATTACATTACCATGCGTGTCGGCAAGTATTTGAAATTCGATGTGGTTTGGAGATTCAATATATTTTTCAATATAAACAGTGTCGTTGTTAAATGCTGTATTGGCTTCAGATTGAGCCATTTGATATGAATTAACCAATTCGTTTTCATCGTGAACCAGCCTCATTCCTTTACCACCACCACCCGCTGTGGCCTTAATCATTAAAGGGTAACCAATTTCAGTCGCTGCTTTTATCAGCTCTGTTTTATCAGTCAGTTTTTTATTTGTTCCCGGAACAACGTTTACGCCGGCTTTAATCATTAATTTCCGTGCTGTGATTTTATCACCCATTGCAAGTATTGCCTCAGGACGGGGTCCAATGAATATTAATCCGGCATCGTTTACCTTTTGGGCAAATACAGCATTTTCCGATAAAAACCCATAACCCGGGTGTATTGCATCTGCTCCCGATTCAAGGGCAGTATTAATGATTTTTTCAATATTCAGGTAACTTTCGTTCGATGGCGATTTGCCAAGGTAGTAAGCTTCGTTGGCATAACGTACATGTTGCGATTTTCTGTCGGCGTCGGAATAAACTGCCACACTTGCTATATTCATTTCCCGGCAAGACCTCATTATTCTTACTGCTATTTCGCCCCTGTTGGCAACTAATACTTTTTTTATCATGCATTATTAATTTTGTGTTGTTAGCCAGTTGCAAGTCTGTCGCATTTCGGTAAGATGTTTTTTCTTATTCTGACGGTGTATTTTTATGTTTGATTTTATTAATAAACTAAAACAAACAATGTATGTAAAATGTTCTTATTTAAATAATTGAAAATTAGTGTATTATATTCGATTTTTCTATACTTGCTTTTACTTGTCTAAATATTGTTGAATTTATTATGTATAAGAAATAAGATGTGAGAAATCTTCGTATATGATGATGATATTTTATATTTTCGGGCTTAAATTTAAAAACGAATAATATGTTCTCAGGAATTGTTGAAGAAGCCGGTAAGCTTATTAAAATTGAAAAGGAACAAGAGAATGTTCACTTTACGCTTACTTGTTCATTTGTGAGCGAGTTGAAAGTAGATCAAAGCCTTTCACACAATGGTGTTTGTCTGACAGTGGTTGATGTGAATAAAAGTGAAAGCACATATAAAGTCACTGCAATAAAAGAAACATTGTTGAAGTCGAACCTCGGAAAACTGGAAGTTGGCAGTAAGGTAAATCTTGAGCGTAGTATGTTAATGAATGGCAGGCTTGATGGTCATATTGTACAAGGGCATGTTGATCAAACTGCTATATGCACCCATGTTGAGGAGTCGGATGGGAGTTGGTATTTTACTTTTGAATATGATTTTGATAAGGAAATGGCTCAGAAAGGCTATATGACTGTTGAAAAGGGTTCTGTTACCATAAACGGGGTAAGTTTAACGGTAGTTAACTCAGAAGATAACTCTTTTCAGGTCGCAATAATTCCTTACACTTATCACGAAACAAATTTTCATACTTTTAAAAAGGGTACAACAGTAAACCTTGAATTTGATATAATTGGAAAGTATTTGAGTAAACTGCTTACTTTCAATAAATAAAATGAGGGGCTTATGCCCCTTTTTTATTCTATTATTCTCTGAAAATTTTCACGTTAACCGCATTAAATCCTTTAGGTCCTTTTTCAACTTCAAATACTACAAGGTTGTTGTCTTTTATTTGCTCCTGAAGGTTGTTGGCATGTACAAAAACGCTTTGATTGTTGGTCATGTCGCGGATGAAACCGTAACCTTTAGCATCGTTGAAGAAAGTAACTACACCCTTATGGAAAGGGTCATTTTTGGCTGCAGGATCATCCTTTGGAACGCTCACTGCAATGTCATCAATATCAACTTCTGTTTTCTGATCCGGATCGGGTGGAGTATCCATGATAACACCATTTTCATCAACATAAGCAATCATGTCGTCGAAACTGGTTTTGTCATTGTCTTTACGTGCAAGACGTTTCTTTTCTTTATCTTTACGTTTCTTTTCTTTTTTGTTTCTAACTTCCTTTTTGTTAAAGCTTTCTTGTGATCTTCCCATGAATTTTGTGTTGTATTTAAATTTTACGTAAAGATAAGTAATATAATTGATTTTAAAATTTATCTGCTTGTATTAAGCAAAATTATAATGCACCTTGATCTTCAGCAATTTCGATTTTTTGAAGTGTTTCACGAGCTGCATTTTGTTGAGCCTCTTTTTTTGAGGCTCCTGATCCTTTGCCTTTTACCACATTCCCAATTTCAATTGTTGTGATAAAATTGCTGGATTTGCTAGTGCTCTTATTTTCTTCAATGGTTTCGAAGTTGATTTCCTTTTTGTTTTTTTGCCCCCATTCAATAAGTTGGCTTTTGTAGTTGTTGTCAACTTGTTCAACTTTTGCTAAATCGACATAACTACTTATTATTCTTTTTACAATAACATGGCGTGCAGTACTGTATCCTTTATCGAGGTAAACAGCTCCTATTAAAGCCTCAAGGGCATCTCCATATATGTTTGAAGTTGAAGTGCTTCCTATTTTGCGATACTGAACAAATTGATCGAGTCCAAGTTCGATCATCATGTTGGTAAGAAAAGCACGATTGACCAGTTTAGAACGCATTTGAGTGAGAAAACCTTCGCCGCGCTGCGGAAATCTGTTGTAAAGAAATTCGGCCACTACAGCACCCAGAATTGCATCGCCAAGGTATTCTAGTCGCTCGTTGTTGATTGAGTTTCCTAACGAGTCACTAGTAGATGATGAACGGTGAATGAATGCTATGTCGTAAAGTTTTGTGTTTGCAGGGTAAAAGCCTAAAATATCTTTTAAAAACAAATAAAACTCTTTTCGTTTTGAAGAAAAGAGTTTTATTCGTTGAATTAAGATTTTAATCATTCGTATTTTTTAAAAATGATTGATGCATTGTGTCCTCCAAAACCAAAAGTATTGCTGAGCGCGTATTTAACTTCGCGCGACTTTGCTTTATTAAAGGTGAAATCGAGTTTTGGGTCAATTTCAGGGTCAATTTCAAATTGGTTTATGGTAGGAGGTATCAAATTGTTCTGAATTGCATAGATAGCGGCAATTCCTTCTGCAGCACCGGCAGCTCCCAATAAATGGCCTGTCATTGATTTTGTGGAGCTGATACTCAGTTTATAAGCATGCTCACCAAAAGTTTTGAGAATGGCTTTGGGTTCAGCAATATCTCCTAAGCCTGTTGAAGTGCCATGAACATTGATATAATCAATGTCTTCGAGAGAAATGCCTGCGTCTTCGCTAGCAAGTTTCATTACCAATGATGCTCCATTGCCTTCGGGGTCGGGTGCAGTCATGTGGTAAGCATCGGCCGTTAAAGCACCTCCAGCTACTTCGGCATATATTTTTGCGCCTCGTTTCACTGCATGTTCATACTCTTCGAGTATAAGTGCAGCTCCACCTTCAGCCATCACAAAACCGTCACGATCCTTATCAAATGGACGCGAGGCAGTTTTTGGATCGTCATTGCGTGTAGAAATAGCACGCATTGAGTTGAAACCAGTAATTCCTGCTAATGTTATTGCGGCTTCAGAACCTCCTGAAACAACCATGTCGGCTTTTCCCATTCTAATGTAATACAGGGCATCGATAATGGCGTTGGCCGAAGATGCACATGCGGTTACTGTGGTGAGGTTTGGTCCTCTGAAACCATACTCGATTGAGATACAACCGCTGGCAATATTGGCTATCATTTTAGGGATGAAGAAAGGTGTCGTTTTTGGATTTTCAGGGTTTAATCCCCTGATTTCTTCTTCAAAAGTCTGAAGTCCTCCAATTCCTGCTCCCCAAATTACACCAACTCGATCTTTATTGATCGTATCCAGATTTATTCCAGTATCGGCTATTGCCTGTTTTGCAGCTATAATTGCAAATTGTGTGTAGGTGTCGTATTTGCGAGCCTCTTTTCTTTCGAAATAATCAATAGGATCCCAATTCTTCACCTCACAGGCAAACTTTGTTTTACTGTTAGTTGCATCAAACCGAGTAATGGGGCCGGCACCACTCACCCCATTTCTCAGATTTTCCCAGTATTCTTCAATACTTTTTCCTAAGGGATTGATGGTACCTAAGCCTGTTACTACTACTCGTTTGAATTCCATAAATAAGTAAAATGTGATTACTTAACGTTTTCTTCGATGTATTTGATTGCTTCGCCTACAGTGCTGATTTTTTCAGCTTGATCATCAGGGATAGCCATATCAAATTCTTTTTCGAATTCCATAATTAATTCTACAGTATCAAGTGAATCTGCACCCAAATCGTTTGTGAAGCTTGCTTCTGGTGTTACTTCTTTTTCATCAACACCTAATTTGTCAACGATTATTGCTGTAACTTTTCCTGTAATGTCAGACATAATTGTAATTTTTATGTTTTGATTATACTTAAATTTTTATCGCTGCAAAGTAAATAACAAACCGTTTACTTATGCAAATATTTTGCTCAAATGGGCTTTTAAAATCATTTCTTAATGTATTTTTGTAGAATACAATTTACAAACTTCAGGTTTGTTAACACGCTAATAATGAAAAAAATAGCAATTTTTGCTTCGGGCTCAGGCTCCAATGCCGAGAATATTGCAAGGTGTTTTTTAAAGAGCGAACATTTGAACATTGAATGCATTTATTCGAATAATGCAGATGCTTTTGTGCTCACTCGTGCAAAGAATCTAAATATTCCCACATTTGTTTTTAATCGCGACGAATTTTATAATTCTGAAATAGTACTCGATAGCCTTAAAAAGTATGATATTGATTTAATTGTATTGGCTGGTTTTATGTGGTTAGTTCCCGATTATTTAGTGAAGAATTTTACGATTGTAAACATACATCCGGCTTTATTGCCAAAGTTTGGTGGAAAAGGTATGTATGGAGAAAGGGTGCATAAGGCTGTGGTTGAAAGTGGTGAAACACATACCGGCATTACCATACATTACGTAAATGAGAAGTATGATGAGGGACAAATCATTTTTCAGGCTGATTGCCCGGTTTTGCCCGGTGATTCACCTTATGATGTGGCCGCAAAAGTGCATGAACTGGAATATGAACACTATCCAAAAATAATAGAACGATTACTGATACGAAATTAATAAATCCTCTTCGTTTGTGGTTGTTATTATTTCGAGCTTTAACTTCAACGAATCACGAATCGCGTTAAAATGTTCCCTGTTTTCTTCTGCAATCGGTTCAACAGGAGGAGCCTCAACATTTAAGGGATTCACAGGTGAGCCGTTTTTAAAAATTCTGAAATCGAGATGTGGTCCTGTAGCCAGACCTGTCATGCCTACATAGCCAATTAATTGTCCTTGTTTTACTCTAGTTCCCTGATTTATTCCGGGAGCAAAATTTCGTAAATGCATGTATTGCGATGTATACACCGAGTTGTGCCTTATATTCAGATAATTACCGCCTCCCCGTGCCTGATATCCTTTTTTTACCACTGTTCCATCCCCAATTGAATACACTGGCGTACCCGATGGGGCAGCGTAATCGACACCGTGATGAGCACGCCTGATTTTTAATACCGGATGCATACGACTATTTGAAAAGCCTGAGCTTATTCTTGAATAATTAAGAGGGGCTTTGAGGAAAGCTTTGCGCAAGCTGTTGCCCTCGTCGTCGAAATAGCCTTCCTGTTCATTGTGTTCGTAATAATAGGCTGTGGTTGGAACGCCCATGTGTATGAACTTTGCAGCGTGTATGTGCCCAATTCCCACATAGTTGCCTTCAACATAATGGGCGTCGTAAATCACTTTGAATTCATCGTTGGGTTGAATGCCGAAAAAATCGATAGTCCAAGCAAAAATATCTGAAAGCCTAACTGCTAAAACCGGGCTGGCATTATTCGCTACCATTGCATTCCACAGCGAAGATTTAATAACCCCACCCGCATTATGTTGCAGGGTATCCACTTTTTTCGCACCACGGTATATAATGGAGCTGTCAAGGTCGAAAACCACATAGTCTATTTGAGAATCTTCGTAGATAAGGTAAGAGGGTGTGTTTATACTATCTTTATGGATGATGTAATATCGGTGGCCGGCTTTAATCCTTCTTAAATTGAATATATCGCCTGAATTTCTTGCAAGCCTGTCGACTGTTTGAGCACTTATGCCCAGTGGACGCAATATGTTTGATAAGCTTTGCCCTGAACGTACGCGGGAAGTGTCAATTTGTATCGAATCGAAAGGAAAGCCCCATGCTAGTCTGACAGGAACATCGTAAATAGTATCGCTTGATATTTCATCTTCAATAATAACTGTAGATTCGGTGGGTGTAGTTCCTCTAACAATAAGAATAAGTGTGAGTACAACAAGTAAAATCTCTATGGTATATTTTCGGATTATCTTCACGGCAATTTTTTTTATTTCCTGCAAAAATGATATTTAGAAGGTCAATATCAAAATAAAAACAAACAAATATTTTTTGATTCTCGGATTGCTGGCTACTGGGTAGTGGCTGATGGCTGTTCAGTGCGGCGAGTTGCTGTTTGTTTTCAATCTTTTTCCATCAATCTTTGCTCCGTAGGAGCTGTAAAAGGAATGCGGCCATAATGCCGCAGCGATGCTGCTCTGTAGAAAAAATTGGCAAGCAGATATTGCAGATTAACGCTACGCTCCAATTGGCTACGCCGATCTACGCTTCGCTTCGATTCAGGTTTCGGTCTGTTACTGCCTAAAGTCACTGGCAACCACTGGCCACTGACCATTGACTAATGACTTTCAATCTTTAAGTTTTTATCTGGTCGAACCCTTCGCCATAAACACCCATAACGCTTCCCATGGTTATAAACGCTTCGTTGTCGATTGCTTTGATTTTACTAAAAATTGATGCCGTTTCACGTTTTCGCACAACAGTCATTACAATTTTTACAGGCTTGCCGGTATAGCCTCCGGTGGCATCCATAACAGTTACTCCGCGTTGGTTGTCGTGTAGTATACTGTCGCGTATAGCCTCCCATTTTTCCGAGAAAATTGATATTTGAGCCGATTGGTTTGCCCCGTTAAGAAAAGCATCGAGGGTGTATGATACTACCCACATCGAAACATAACCATAAACTAAAATCTCTGCGGAATAAAAAACAAACCACGATGATGAAATAATGATTACATCGCAATACATAATTACCCTTCCGGGGCTAATGCGCCTGTATTTGGTTACGAGCGAAGCTATTATATCGGTGCCCCCTGTACTTCCGCCCTGACTGAAAACCAGCCCTAAGCCGAGTCCGCCCGATATGCCTCCCAATACAGCCGATAAAAATTTATCGTCGATTAATGGCTGGGTGAACAGTTTTTGAAAAACGGTTAGCATTACTGAAATGAGCACCATGTTTACAATGGTTTTTGCACCAAAATTTGCACCAAGTTTTTTTATAGCAATGGCCACCAAAAATGCATTTACAATAAGGTAAATAACACCAGCCGGAATTCCACTAACGTAATACACAAGCGCACCTACGCCACTAATTCCGCCACCGTTTATTTCGGCAGGGATAAGAAAAACTGTCCATCCAAGGGCAAACAGTAAAGAGCCGGAAAACATTATTGCCCAGGCTTTTATTTTGTTCAAATATTTATTCATAAAACTTAATTGTATCGTATTGAAATTTGCCGCGAATGAACACTTTTAAGAGCATCAAAAGAATGATTTTTAGCATTGTTCTACTTTATTTAACTGTTTGCTGTTTTAATATTATAAATCTTTTTGTTAAGTTTATCCTGTAAAAAAAATGTAATTATGATACGGAAAACCCTCTTGCTAATTACAATCTCATTTTTTGTAATTCCGCAAATCATTAGTAATGTGTTTGGAACTGACCAAGCAGTAGTAAATAGAGATCAAGCTTTTACCAGCAATTACCCCTTGCATGTTAAGCAGTACGTTTTACCTAATGGACTTCAGGTTTTTTTGAACGAAGACCATAGTAAGCCTGAAGTTTCAGGTTCCGTTGTGGTGCGAGCAGGTAGCCGACACGACCCTTCAGACGCTACTGGAATTGCGCATTATTTTGAGCATATTATGTTTAAAGGTACCGATAAAATTGGAACCACAGACTGGGAGGCTGAGAAAGTATTTCTTGATAGTATTTCAGTGGCATACGACCTGTTGGCCGCAACTCATGATGAGATGCAGCGAATAGAAATACAAAGCGAAATAAATAGGCTTTCTGTTAAAGCTGCCGAATATGCCATACCAAACGAGACCGATGTGTTGTTGCGCGACATTGGGGGAAGAAATCTCAACGCAGGAACAGGCTATGAAATGACTGTTTATTACAACTCATTCCCATCGTACCAAATTGAGAAGTGGATGGACATTTATGCCGAGCGGTTTAAGAATCCCGTATTCAGGCTTTTCCAGTCCGAACTTGAAACGGTATATGAAGAAAAGAATCTTTATAGCGACATCCCGGTGATGGCTTTGTTTGAAGATGTTATGTCTACGATATATGGCGATCATCCATATTCAAATCCTATTCTAGGGCATACCGAGCATCTTAAAAACCCTCAGTTGAGCAAAATGATGGAGTTTTTCGACACCTGGTATGTGGCCAATAATATGGCGCTCATTTTAACCGGGAGCTTCAATACCGAAGAGATTATGCCAATGATTGAAGAAAAATTTGGTGTTTGGAGAAGTGGTGATTTGCCCGAATTGCCCGAATATGAGCTTGAGCCATTTAATGGCAGGGAGTTCAGGAGAGTGAGGATGAGCCCAATCCGTATTGGATTAATGGGTTTTAGGGGTATTTCTGTAAAACACCCCGACAATACAATTTTTGATGTAGCTTCACGCTTGTTGTCAAATAATTCAAGCACAGGTATCTTCGATAAAATGGTAATGGATAATAAGGTTATGGCCATACAGCCAATTTCAATTCAAGCTCCCGATCATGGTACTTATGGTATCCTTTATATACCTAAAATAGTTGGGCAAAGTTTGAAAAATGCCGAATCGCTTGTTGATGAGGGACTAGAGGCTTTAAAGAATGGTGAATTTTCAGAAGAATTATTAGAAGCGGTTAAGCTCGAGTACAGAAAAAACCTCATGAGGCAGCTTGAAACACCCGAGAATAGAGCCAGCTTGTTGAGGGATGCTTATATTAATGAAATGAGCTGGGAGGAAGTGCTGTCGAAAATTGATGAGGTTAATTTGGTGACAAAAGAAGATATTGTGCGGGTAACACAAGAATTTCTGGCAGACGATCGTCTGGTTTATTGGTCAAGGATGGGTTTTCCAAAAAAGGATAAACTCGAAAAGCCTGATTGGGAACCAATTATTCCCCAAAATACCGAAGAGAGTTCCGCGTTTGCAAAAATGATTAACGAAATGCCCGATTTGCCCACAGAGCCAATATTTGTGAAATTTGGCGAAGATGTAGTCATAGAAACTTTGGCAGGCGGGCACGAACTGTATTTCACCGAAAACCCCTATAATGATATTTTTACCATGCAAATTGCATTCATGAAAGGCCATCTGCACGATTATCTGCTTGAATACACAGCTTCTTTTATGAACCTGATTGGTACCCAGAGTAAATCTTTTAGCGAATTTAAGAATGAGTTGCAGCAGCTTGGTGCAAGTGTGAGGTTTTCAGTATCGAATAACTTGTTTTCGATTTATATAGAAGGGTTTGACGATAATTTATCTCAGGTTTTAGAACTAGTGAATGAAATTATGGAACATCCACGACCCGATGAATCGCAAATTGAAAAACTGTGGCAAGAAAAAAAGGCTTACAACAAAATGTTGCGGAGCGATCCAATGGAAATTGGTGAGGCCTTGTACTATTATGCCTTGTATGAACAAAACTCTCAATATTTAAACACCTTGTCGTTAAGGGAAACCAAAAAGCTGGATACTCAAGAATTAATGGAGTCGTTTAACGATGTAATCAAGCACAAGGCATTTGTGGTTTATGCTGGTAATGCTGCGGTTGAAGAACTTATTGAAACAATTTACACTAAACTGCCATTGTCAGATTCGCCTGTTTTGATCGATCCGGTTGAACTTGCTCGTTTAGACTATAATGAGAATACCGTGTTTTACCATCACAACCGTAAGGCGCGCCAAAGTAATATTAATTTTTATGTGCAGGGTGACACTCTCCCTGATATTGAAAACAAAGCACATGCTATTGCTTTTAATGAATATTTTGGATCGGGGATGAGTTCATTGGTATTTCAGGAAATCAGGGAGTTTCGTTCATTGTCATATGCTGCATATTCGGTTTACAGGCAGCCATTTTTGCCCCGAAACCCGGGTTTCTTAATGGGTTACATGAATACGCAAAGCGATAAAACAATAGACGGAATGCAAGCAATGAGTGAGCTGATAACTGAAATGCCCATCAGACCCGAGCGCTTAGAGGGTATCCGTAAAGGATTAATCCAGTCGGTTTATACTTCACGCCCCGGTTTCAGAAACATGGGTGCAGCCGTAGCTCATTGGCGCACGCAGGGCTTCGATGCTGATCCTCAAGAATTGTACTATCCGGTATTCCAAAACCTCGATTTCGATAATATTGTTGGCTTTTACAATTATCATATTGCCCACAAGCCAATTCTGATAACAGTAACAGGAAACATGAAAAAAGTTGATGAGGATTCATTTAATTTATTTGGCAATTCTGTAAAATTGAAATACAAGAACTTTATAAAGAAATAGTTTGCTGTATCGTATGTTTTTTGTGGATATTAAGAAGATTTGTTACTTTCAGCGCAAAATAACGGATCTATAACATTTTTAGTTTGATGAAATGAAGAATGGTTTTTTGATTTTGCTTTTATCGGTTTGTACTGCGTTATACTCATTTGCCCAAAGCCCTTTTGGTTCTTCAACAGTTGAGTTTACCAAAAATATTTATTACTTGGAAATGGGGGGTGGAGGAATTATTTCTTCTATGGGATATTTCAATAATGAGTACGACAATTTGAAGTCTTCATTATCAATTGGACAAACTCAGGAATTGGCCCTTAGAATTCAATATTCATACAATAAGTCGTTCGCCACTCGTTTTTCGTTTCGTTCCCAAGGAGTCAATTTTAGCAATTCCGACCAATTTATAATGAGAGCAAATTATCTGAATTTATTCATTCCTTTTGAATACGATATAAGAAACAGTGACCGAAGAAAGAAAACAGCTCCTTCGTTTGTGTGGTTTGTCGGTCCGTGGGCTGCATATCGTGTGGGAGGTTTTGCCGAGTCGGATATTCTTAAACGTACACAGCTTACCGATGATGATATTTATAAATTCGATGCCGGACTTGAAATGGGAATTGGCATACGAGTTCCAATATTCTCATTTACAAGCAGTGGTTACATAACCATGAAAGCTTCTGTTTTCCATGGTGCAATAAATTCTTTGCCTTTTCAGAATAATTACAGCGAAATGCATAAAGCCGAAATGGTTTTACCCGATGACGGATATCGTTTTAACCGGGGTATTCGACTTACATTAAACTATGAAATGTCATTAACGCGTAAACCAGTAACCACTTTTACCGCCGGTGGCGACGGTAAAAGAACTTATCAGCGTTTTGTGGTTCCGTAAAGGCTTACTTTACCACCACATTTATAATTTTTTTAGGCACCACAATTATTTTCACAATTTGTTTGCCCTCGATCCATTTGCTTGCCAGCTCGTTTGTTATGGCTGTTTTTTCCACTTCTTCCTTAGGCATATCTGCCGGTAAGGTTAGTTTAAAACGCATTTTCCCATTGAACGATACCGGGTATTCGAAGGTGTCTTCAACTAAATAGCTTGCGTCAAATTGTGGCCATGCTTCTAAGCAAACGCCTTTTTTGTTTCCATAAATCGACCAAAGTTCTTCGGCAAGGTGAGGGGCAAAAGGTGCAAGCACTTTAGCGAAAGTTTCGGCTGTATCGCGGGTGACTTTTTTTGCCTTGTAGCAATGGTTAGTGAATATCATCATTTGCGATATGGCCGTATTGAATTTCATGTCGTCAATATCGTCGCTCACTTTTTTGATGGTTTGGTGCAAGGCTTTGAGTGTTTCCTTGCTTTCGTCGCCTTCAACAATGTTGTTGGTGTCGGCAAAGAAATAGAATACCCGTTTCAGGAAGTTGTAAACGCCTTTAACACCGGTATCGGTCCATGGCTTTGTAGAATCGAGAGGCCCCATGAACATTTCGTACAGACGGAGTGAATCAGCACCGTAGTTGGCGGTTACATCGTCGGGGTTTACCACGTTTTTGAGCGATTTCGACATTTTGGCCACAATTTGCCTAAGCTCTTCGCCTGTTTCGGTATGTATGTATTTCCCGTCTCGTTCGTCAACCAAATCGGAAGGGACTTTTGAGCCCGAAGCTGTTTCGTAGGCAAAAGCCAGTATCATCCCCTGGTTGTACAGTCGTTGGTAGGGTTCATCGGTTGAAACAATGCCCAAATCGAACAATACTTTGTGCCAGAAACGGCTGTACAGCAAGTGCAGCACGGCATGTTCGGCGCCACCCACGTAAAGGTCAACCGGCATCCAGTAGTTTTCTTTGGCTTTGCTGAATGGTTCTTCGTCGTTTTTTGGGTCGATGTAGCGCAGGTAATACCAGCACGAGCCTGCCCACTGGGGCATGGTGTTGGTTTCGCGACGGCCTTTACGCCCGTTTTCGTCAACCACTTCGAGCCATTCGCTCACGTTTGCCAATGGCGATTCGCCACTTTCGCTGGGTTGGTATTTGTCGGTTTTGGGTAGTTCAACGGGCAAATTTTCATCAGTAACAGCCGTCACTTCGCCATCTTCCCAGTGAATAATAGGGAAGGGTTCGCCCCAGTAACGCTGGCGGCTAAATAGCCAGTCGCGTATTTTGTAGTTCACGGTTGCTTTGCCCAGGTTGCGTTCTCCAAGCCAGTTTATCACGGTTTGGATGCCATCCTTTTTACTCATGCCGTTAATGTTGAGGCCAAGTTCGGGGTTCTCCGAATTAATGTAAGCTCCGTCGTCGGTCCAGCAGGCGTTTCCTGCAAGTACTTTTTTGCGTAACTCAGGCTCTGCATTTTTAGGGTCGAGAATGCAAACAACGGGTATATCGAATGTTTTCGCGAATTCAAAGTCGCGGTGGTCGTGAGCAGGTACGGCCATAATGGCGCCAGTTCCGTAACCCATAAGCACGTAATCGGCCACCCAAATGGGTATTTGTTTGCCGGTTACGGGGTTAATGGCATGGCGCCCGGTGAACACGCCTGTTTTTTCTTTTGCCAATTCGGTACGGTCCATGTCGCTTTTCAAGGCAGCGTCTTTTACGTAGGCTTCTACTTCGGATTTTTTGTCGTTGGTAGTTAATTCAGGTACCCAACTGTGCTCGGGCGAAATAACCATGTAGGTAGCGCCAAAAAGTGTATCGGGGCGGGTGGTGTAAACCCTAAGTTTTTTATCAAGGCCTTCCACTTCAAAATCTACTTCGGCACCGGTCGATTTGCCAATCCAGTTGCGCTGCATGTCTTTCACTCCTTCGGGCCAGTCGAGCTTGTCGAGACCGCTTATCAGGCGTTCGGCATAGTGTGGTATGCGCAGCATCCATTGTTTCAGAAAGCGGCGCTCAACTTCTTTTGTGCCGCATTTCTCGTGCGAGCCGTCGTTCAATACCTCTTCGTTGGCGCATACTGTTTTGCAATGCTTGCAAAACCAAACCTGCGCATTGTCGTAATATGCCAGGCGTTTCGATTCAATGTATCCGCGCACGGCATCTTTTCCTTGCTCTTCAATTTCAGAAGGTATAACAAGCTCGTCAATCGGGCGGCCTTTTTGCTGTTCTTTGTCGAACCATGTGTTGTAAAGGCGTATAAAAATCCATTGAGTCCACTTAAAATAAGCAGGGTCGGTTGTATTTATCTCGCGATCCCAGTCGTAGCTCAAACCCAGCGATTGGATTTGACGACGGAAAGTATCGCAGTTTTTTTGCGTGGTAATGGCCGGGTGGGTACCGGTTTGAATGGCGTACTGCTCGGCAGGCAGCCCAAAAGCATCCCATCCCATGGGGTGTAGCACGTTAAACCCTTTGGCACGTTTGTAACGGCAAATTATGTCGGTGGCAGTGTATCCCTCGGGATGCCCTACGTGTAAGCCTGCACCTGATGGGTAAGGGAACATGTCGAGGCAATAAAACTTTGGTTTCGAGGTGTCGGCTTCGCTTGCAAAAACTTTATTGTCGAGCCAATACTGTTGCCATTTCTTTTCGTACACTGAAAAATTAAAATCCATTCTTGTGAAAATAAAGGGTTTAACATTTGAGCCGCAAAAATAGGAAAAAGTTGGGTGATGCATGAATTAAACCGGAATAAATGTTGGTTTAAATTGTCAGTCATTAGTCAGTAGTCATCAGTCATTAGTTTATCGAACATTCTTAAAACTTGTTTCCAGCTTAAAACAGTAGCCATCTGTCGTGTTTGGTTTTGATCGCACCCATAAACGAGATACTTTTCTGTGAGAATATCAATTTGTAGTGAATCCCAATATTTTCTTTGACCATTTTATGTAAATGTGGAATTCAACTCCATAAACACATAAAAATTAAATTAGAGTTGATTAGTGTGTTTTGGTTGTTAGTCATATGTGCTTACCTGTTAGTGAATAATTAAGACAGGAGAATAAGGGAAAGGTGATATTTATCATATAAAACTAGCTTAATTCCTGTTTTTCAATAAGATTTATGTTGAGAAACAATAAAAAACAGTTGAATCAATGGTGCACTTCAATTTTGCTTTTCGTAAATTTATAGGTGTATATTGCTAACCAAAAAACCATTTTGCCATGAAGTATGAAATTGAAAAATTGTTCGAAGAGGGTGATGACCTGCTAAAAGAATCGAAAAGCAAGTTTTATTTACAGAAGGAAGAGCACTGTGGAGCATCGTGCAGTTGCTGTTGTGCATTGAAAAAATACCTCGATGCCTACGAAATGTTTTTATTTGAATTCATTAAACCATCGGAAAATTATCATGTTTTATTGCATACAATTACCCAAAAGGATCCAGAATTTAATGATTTCAACGAGAAGATATTCAAAGTGAAGTGTTTTGCCGATGAATCGAAAAAAGAGGGAGAAGGATTTTTTATTTACCCCGATGAAGTAAACGATGTTTTAAAGATTGTTGTTGAAATTCGCAATTACATTGGGAAGAAAGTTGGTTTAAGTAGCGAGTTTCTTCAGGAATCGAGGAAGATTTCAGAAATACTGGCCCTGTAAGATGGAGTGAACTGAAGATTTATTTGGTTGTGATTATTAGTAGTTTATGTAGATTGAAAAATTTCAAGTATATAATATGGGTTTAATAAATGTGCAGTTGTTAAATGGCCGGACAGCTTGTAATTGTTTGTTAATAATACCTCACCCACGTCTCCCTCGCCTTGGTGAGAGGGACGATTGGCAGTGCGGGTTCAGATTTATGAGCGTTAAAAGGCTGTGTTATTCCATACATGCGCTGCAATTGATTTAGGGAAATGCCACCCTTAATCCCTTTTCCTTTTTCTCTAAAGCTACAGCGAATAGAGAGAGGAAAAATCCTTTGCGCCTTCGTACAGCGCATCGAAACAAAAGAAACGGGGGGAACGCACCTGGACATTTGGATTGTATAACGCCTATAACCGCATTAACCCGTTTATGGTTTATCCGAATATGGTTGATGATGATGAACGGGTATCGAAACAAATAGAAAGCTTACCGTAGGCAGCTTATTTTCCATTATCCCATGGGTTTGAGTTATAAATTATTTTTCATAATACAGTCTGCCAGAAAATAGTGTATTTGTTTCTTTTTAATATTTTAATGGCTATTTTAGTCACTATAACGACCAAGAGACATAACTATTGGTCATTACAGTAATTTTAGTATCTTTGAATTAAAAAATGTTTGATAGAACAATAGAAAACACGATAAAAGAAAAAATTAACGGAGGGAAAGCCATCGTTCTTGTAGGTGCACGACAAGTTGGCAAAACGACCTTGCTAAAAAAAATCCTTAAAGACAAGGATTTTTTATTCCTCGATGCCGATGATCCTTCAACAAGAAGCTTGTTGCAAAGTCCTACAACAGAACAGATTCGAACATTTATTGGCGATTATAAATATATTTTCATTGACGAAGCACAAAGGATACCGGGAATTGGTTTAACTTTAAAAATAATTACAGACCAGTTCAAGAACGTTCAGCTATTTGTAAGTGGTTCTTCATCGTTCGATTTGGGAAACGTGCTAAATGAGCCCTTGACCGGCAGAAAATGGGAATACGAGTTATTCCCTATTTCATGGGAGGAATATGAAAATAAAATCGGGGTCGTAAAATCAGAGCAGCAAATAGAAAACAGGTTATTATATGGGCTTTATCCCGAGGTTATTAATAATCAGGGAAAAGAACGAGAAACCTTAAAGAATCTTGTCAATAGTTATTTGTATCGTGATATTTTAGCCTTTTCTGATATTAGGAAACCCGAAGTCCTTGAGAAATTATTGCAGGCATTGGCTTTGCAAATGGGGAGTGAAGTTAATTATAATGAGTTATCGAGACTCATTGGTATAAATAAAATTACAGTTCAAAAATATATTGAGATATTAGAAAAGGGATATATTGTTTTCAGACTGAATAGTTTTAGCCGGAATATACGAAATGAAATAAAACAGAATAAGAAAATATACTTCTATGATAATGGTATCCGAAATATGATAATCGGCAATTTTAATCAATTGGATTTGCGTGTGGACAAAGGTGCTTTATGGGAAAACTTTTTGGTGTCGGAAAGAAGGAAGCAAAACCTTTATAAAGATACATTTGCTAAAATGTATTTTTGGAGGACTAAACAACAACAGGAAATCGATTTTGTAGAAGAAGTTAATGGGCAAATTATTGGATTTGAATTCAAATGGCAAAATAAAAAAACCAAATTTCCTCAAAATTTCATGGAAACATATAATGCTGAAGGATATGTGATTGACAGGAATAGCTTTAGGGAATTTGTGAAAATATGAGAATGCCAGTACTGAACTAAAACTAACACGAAGCCATGATCACCGACCGAAATGACTGGCATAGTTAGACCGAAATAACTATTTAGCTTCGTTGAAAGAATTGCCGCATAGCTGCGACATTATGGTAGTGAATATGCTACAACGGATAAAACGGCGCAAGTACAAAGCAATAGATATGCAGTTACCTTGTATGCGCCGTAATTGATTTAAGGTAACTGCCACCTTTATACCCTATTTCCTCATTCTCTAAAGCTACAGCGAACAAAGAAAGGAAAAATCCTTAGCGCCTTAGCGTCTTAGCGGTTAATTAAACCAGTTTTGCTTTTCTGGCCACGAATTGCACAAATTGCACGAATGTTATTGCCTGTCGGCAATGTGTTTTGCTTTGAAAAACAAATTAAACTACGTTGAAAAATGAATAGCCGCATAGCCCCGACAATTGTCGGCAACATTATGGTAGCCCGAGGGTATTACAGCAATGAATAGCAGCATAGCTGCGACATTATGGTAGTGAA